>JAFDYG010000503.1 GCA_018267545.1 Bacteroidota bacterium | reverse complement strand
TTGGTACTGGGGTCATCGATTCGAAAAACTTAAATTATGGCACGTTAAATCTTGGAACCAGACTTACAAGCGGTGCGTCCGTTGGCGATGCATCCGTACATGATTATGTAAACGCTACTAAATCGGCTACACTCAGCCACGCCAGCGGCGAAAGTCTTACCGTTACTTCTTCTTCCGGTAATCCCGACGGTATATTGGTATACCGGGTAGACGAGCAGCCCAATACACTAAGCGGCACAGTTGGCCTGGGAGCTATGAATAAATACTTTGGTGTTTTTCAGGTAGGGGGTACTTCGCCGCAATACAGTGCCGTTTATAATTACACCGGCAACCCTGACGTGACTGCGTCCAATGAAGGCTCACTGCTTTTGTATAAGCGAACCGATAATTCAGCTGCCGGCTGGATGGATGGCTCAGCCAGCCTGGATATAGCCGCCAATACCTTGAGCCTCACCGGACAAAGCACAGAATATATTTTAGGAAGCGCCGTTATTCTGCCCCTACACCTGCTTTCTTTTACAGCGTACAAGCAGGAGGCCAGTGTATTGCTACAATGGCAAACAACGGGAGAAGTCAATACATCGTATTTTGAGCTGGAACGCGGCAATGATGGGCAAAAATTTGAAAAGATCGGCATCACGGCGGCCGTTAACAGTAACGGCACACATGCATATCAGTTTACAGACAAAACTCCCGCAAAAGGCATTAACTACTACCGGCTGAAGCAGGTAGACAGGGATGAACATTATACATATAGCACTATAGCTAAAGTGGTTTTTGAAGGCAATGATCAGGAATTAACTGTGTATCCCAACCCGGCAAGTAATATTATTACGATTAGTCAGGCGAGCAGTCAAAAAACGGTAACGCTTACCATTTTCGATCAGCAGGGTAGAAAGCTGCTGGTTAAAGAGCTGACCAATAAAAATACGTTTCAGGTGGATATATCAAGCCTCACCAAAGGAGTTTATACAATACAAATCAACGACGCTGTAAAGCAATCGTCTGCGAAATTGATAAAGTTGTAAGAGCGGCAGATAATGTTTAAAAAGGTGGGGTTTTCGATTTATCTTGCGGCAAACCCCTCCTAACATGAAATCTATCCTCTTATCCGCCTTACTTCTTCTTTCCATCCATTCATTTGCTCAGGACGACAAAGACCATTGGGAAGCTTATTTAGCTCAGTATGAAAAAGGGACAGGTTCTACCCTTGTCAACATGTCCTTGAAAGAGGCGGCGCCCATGAAGCAGTACCCATTCTTATTGACAGCAAGCGTTAAAATCAATCACTGCAACACAGACGGGCTGCCGCAGAACGATGAATGGGATAACTTATACAATATTTCGGACAAGGTCAAAGCAGCCATCGACGCACAGGGCCTGTCCAAGACTCCGGGTGTCTTTACTTATCAGTGCTGGAGAGCCGATTATTACTATATCAAGGACACGACCGGCATACGGCAGGCTTTGAATGCTGCCTTTAAAAAGTACCTTCCGGACCACGAGTGTAAGGTCGAAATAAAGCCTGACCCTAAATGGGAGGCCTATCTGACGTTTCTTTATCCCAATGAGGAAACGATGGAGTATATCACAAATGATAAAGTAATTATGAACTTGTCGAAAGCGGGGGATAAGTTAACCAAGCCGAGGCTGGTGGATCACTGGTTGTATTTTAAGACGGAGGCCGATCGGGATAAGTTTGTCGGTTATGCGCTTGGGCAGAAATATAAAATAGAAGGCAAGGATTTCAAGAAAGACCTCGAACGGCCTTTTCAGCTGCACCTCTCCAGGACGGATAAAGTAGATCCCGGATCCATTTCGGCAATAACCTTGGAGCTGAGGAGAAAGGCAAAAGAGTTCAATGGGGATTATGATGGCTGGGAGACGTTTGTAGTTAAGGATTAGCTTATTGCGCTACTTCATATTTTATCGTTTTTTCGACTATTCCTTTACTTCCATCCGGTTGTGAAAATTCAATTGTCACTGGAATGGAATACTTTCCAGGTTTGGAGTTTGTCTTAATCGTACGCACTACCGTGCTGACGGCAGGCGCCGAGGAAGGCCGCACAAAAAAGCACAGCCAGGGAGAATAGGTTTTTGGAGGTCATCCACTGAAGATACAATGATTCACAGAGATTTCACAAAGGCGAACGCACTTGCCTCTTTCGACCGAGATTATCCGTTATTTCCACGCTTATCACATCCCTCGTCCAGTCAACAATCCGCGCCGATTGAGAGAGGAAAGAAGCCCCATAATAAACTTCTTCCCTGCGAACATGCCCATCCCGATAATGGACCAGCAGGCTAACGTCTGCGGGCTGCAAAGCCAGGGACGGCCCAAAACGCCGGAGGGCAAAAACCTTGAGCGGGCCCCGGTTCTGACTGGCGGCGACAAGGCTGGCGCCATCGCGTCCGCGAAGGCGGACCAGGGCCTTCCCGTTGCCGGGGATATAGATGCCGCTCTCCAGGATCGACCGGGGACGGAAGCCCCCTCTGCCGTCTCCTGAGAGATAGAGGCCGTTGAATGCGTCATAGCGGCCGGTGGAGACTTCGGTTCCGTAGTCATTGCCATTCATTACTACATCCAGCTGGCCGTCGCCGTCAAAGTCGGCGACGCACATGCCGTTGATAGCCGACCATTGGGCTTCTGAAGGCAAGGGCACGAGAGTGAAGCGGCCGGCGCCGTCGTTGCGAAGAAAGCAGCTCCGAAATTCATTTGCTTCGAGGATGAGCGCTCCTTTGCGCTGCTCGGGCGTAAGCACCTGGTCCATCGTCGCCACGGCGAAGCTGCGGTAATCGGGAAAGCGGAGGCGCAGTGAGTTCATCTGCCGGAGCAGGTCGTCGCGTCCTTCCGCAGGAAATTCTCTCCGCACGCCCGTGCTGTCGGGGAGGTAGAGCGAGGTGACCAGATCGTAGATTCCATTGTTGTCGAAGTCCTTGCCATAGGCACGGGCAGGGGTGGCGGCCGTTGCCCGGAAGAAAGAGTTTTCGCCAAGATTGCCGGCGATATAGTCGATGTCGCCGTCATTGTCGAAGTCTCCTGCCGCCAGGGTATTCCACCAGCCTTTATATTCGGAAAGACCGGCTCCTGCAGTCATGTTTTTAAACCGGCCATGTTCATTCCGTAGCAGGGTCAGGGGCATCCATTCCCCGGCCAGGAGCAGGTCTGGCCACCCGTCATTGTCGTAATCCGTCCAGAGCGCATCGCAGATCATGCCGGCACTGATCAGGTCCGGCGCAACCTGGGCGGTAACGTCGGTAAATTCTATCTTGCCGTTTTTCGAATCGTTTCTATAGATAAAACTGGATACGGGCTGGGGGTAGTGGCCCGGGTCGACCCTGCCGGAGACAAAAAGGTCCAGGTCGCCGTCGTGATCGAAGTCGGCGGCACGCACACAGAGCTTGCTCACCATGTTGGGTGGAAGGGCGTTGCTGTCCCAGATAAATTGGCCCTTTCCGTTGTTGACATAGAGCCGGTCGGCATAGACCATGCTGCCGGAAGTATATTCATAACCGCCGCTTGCGATATAGAGATCGAGGTCACCGTCTCCGTCGGCGTCAAAGAGAAGAAGGCCGAGGTCGTCGTTTTTCTTGGTCTTTGCGACCGAGTCCGGCAATAGGGCTTTTTGAATATAGCGGCCATTGGGCTGCTGCAGGAACAGCTGTGCGCTGTGATAGGCAGAGCCGCCGGAAACCAAATCGTCGAGTCCGTTGCCGTCGATATCGCCGACGGCTAGTGCGGGCCCATACTCCGAGAGCTTGTGGGGAAGGAGCTTCTGGACATTGAAGTCGATAAAGTCCATTTCTTCATGGACATAATGGATATCTGCCGAGTCGGTAATATCATGAAAGAGGGAAGTGCTGGCAAAGGATGAGGGTGTAGCAACAACAGCCGGCACAGCATTTCGAATGTCGAGGGTCAGCAGCCGGTCGGCGGACAAGTCTTTTATCACCTGTTCTTTTCCGCCAGGCCATTCCACTAAAATCGTGTCTACAGACCGAACCGTTCCCAGTCCAAAGTGTAGAATCTCCTGCATGGTCGACAGATAACCCCGATACGGCGTGTATTCCATTACCTGCTGATGACCGTGGTCATAGTGAAGCTCGACACGGGCTCCCAGACCATCCCTGTTTAGGCTGTCTCCCAGAAGGCGGAACTGCAGATAGTGCCGGGAGGTGTCTTTCTCGCGGGAGAGGTTTCGGAAGATCATCGCCTCGTCGTTGATATTGTTCATGACAAGGTCGAGGTCACCGTCGCCGTCGAGATCCGCATAAACCGTTCCATTGGAAAAGGCGGTAGTCGTCAGCCCCCAGTCGGAGGATACGTCGGAGAACCGAAGTCCATTCTCATTGCGATAAGCATACTTGTGCAGCTTGACCTGCGGGATACGGCTCAGGATCTCGTCTCTGGAAGCAAGACCGGAAGCCTGGTTGAGGAAGGTGGTAAAGTCGTGGTCGGTGACGTCCTTGGGATAGCCGTTGGTGATGATGATGTCGCGATATCCATCATTATCAAAGTCGGCGACGGCCGGCGTCCAGCTCCAATCTGTCTCGGCGATACCCGCATAGAAGGCGATATCGGAAAACACGGGAGCGCCGATGGAGTCGTGCGGTCCTATGCGCGGTCCGCGGTTCAGCTGGAGGACATTCCTGACATACTGATATTGATAGCCGTACTGATCACTGTTCTGATAGATATGGTAGTTGTTGGCGCCGAGCATCATCTTCTTCCTGTAGTTATCTTCCGGGTTCATGTCCAGTTCGATGATATCGGCCAGTCCGTCGTTATTGATGTCGACGATATCCTGGCCCATGGCATTGGCGGCCGTATGTTTGAAGTATTCGGCGGACCGCTCGGTGAAGGTGCCGTCGTGATTGTTGATATAAAGTGCGTTCTCCGAAATGAAGTCGTTGCTGACGTAGATGTCTTCCCATCCATCCCGGTTCAAGTCGGCGATGGTCACGCCATGGCTATACCCTTCGTGCAGGATACCTGCCTGATGCGAGACGTCGGTAAATACAGGATGCTTCAGCGCGGCATTCCAGTCATTGCGGTAAAGACGGCAGGTGCTGGGAAAGCTGCCGTCGTTGATTTTCGGTCTGAACTGGCCGGGGTTGATGTCTTTGGGAATGATGTTGACGGCGATAAAGACGTCGAGGTCACCGTCTTTGTCATAGTCGAAGAATGCCGCCATCGTGGAATGGGTGGTATCGTCCAGGCCGTATTCGTGTGCCATTTCCTTAAAGTGCGGGATGCCATCCTTTCCGGAGCCCTGGTTGATGTAAAGCAGGTTTCGCCGATGGGCCGGGTCGCTGCTGATGGTGGTACAGACATAGATATCAGGCCAGCCGTCGTTATTGATATCGACGACGGCAACGCCGCGGCTCCAGCGGCCTTCACCGGTGACGCCGGCCTCGCCCGTGATATCCTGAAATCGAAAATCCCCTTTGTTCAAATAAAGCCGGTTGGATACTACGCTGCCGGTGAAATAAATGTCGGGTTTCCCGTCGCGGTTGAAATCACCGATGCCTACGCCTCCGCCATTGTACAGGTTGATCAGGTTTAGCGGGTTGACCGAATCGTTTTCGACAATCCGATTGTTGAAGCCGATACCGGATTGTGAAGACGGTATACGTTCAAAGAGTGCTGGCCTGCCTTTACAGGCGGCCAGCACTAGTAGACAAATGGGTATTATTCCTATCCGGCTTCTCATGGATTCATCATTAGTTGTACCCCTGGTTTTGTTTCAGCATGATCGGGCCTGCTGCATTCTCGAGGTCGATCTGCGCCTGTGGAATGGCAAAGTATTCATTGACTCCCTTGGTAAAGGTAGCCGGGTTATTGAAATAGAAGGAATGCCGGTTCTTCTCGATAGTCGAATAGTTGTTGAGTGTCTGCGCCATGGAGCCGGTTCCGTTATCCCAGCGCTGCAGGTCGAAGAAGCGGTGTCCTTCCATCGCCAGCTCGAGCCTCCTTTCCATCTGAACAGCGGATCGGGCATAGGCCTGGCCCTTCGACGCAAAGGTACCGACAGGGTATTGCTTGATCAGATAATTGTCGGCGGGGGCGGCGCTTCCGCCCGTTGTATAAGTACCCTTGTTGGGGTCATAGGTAGAGTTTTTGTATACCCAGCCAGTCGGGTCTGCGGCGCGTGCGCGGACGCGGTTGACATAGGTCTCGGCCTTTGCAAGAGAGCCGACTTCTACCTCGGCTTCGGCCGCCATCAGCAGGACGTCCGCAAAGCGCATCAGGTTCGTGTTGAGCGACGTGATCTGGGTTGCGCCCCAGAAGACGGTTTCGGTAGATGAGTATTTTCCTTGCTGGGATTTAGCATAAACATTTTTCTTGGCGTTGAAGACGCCGTTGGTGCTGGGGTCGCGGATCCAGAGAGCCGAGCCCAGGCCCCAGTCGAGATAGGGAATGCCGGGACGGCACATCGTCCAATCTATCCGCGGGTCGAGCGTGCCCGTATAGATGTTGGTCGAATCACTAACCACCGGACCATTATTAAATGTCCCATCCAGGATGGGTAGGCCATTCGCGTCCGTCTTATATGCATTGGCCAAATTCCAGGAAGGATTGTTGAAGCCGCAGCAGCCTACCGGTCCTGTGCCATAGGGGAAATTGAGGACGTCGCCCATGTTGCCGTTACCTCCATCATTGGCGGAAGCAGAGCCGTCGTTTACTGTATTCTGGCAGGCGAATACGCTCTCCGGACCGTTCTTTTGCGGCGCATTGAAATTGCTTTCAAAGTTCAGCAGGTCGTATTTGGCTCCTGTAGCGGTGACGCCATTGGCGATAATCTGGTCGAAATAAAACTTGGCGCTGTCGTATTTGTGCTGGTACATATAGTCCTTCGCGAGGAACGCCATGGCGGCCCATTTGTTCACCCTGCCCGCCTGAGGCTGAGTCGCCGCCAGGTTATTCGTCGCATACACCAGGTCTGCCGTGATCTGTGGCCAGATGTCTGCATTATTGGGAACATTGACGTTGTTATTGACAAAGCTGATGTTCTCGTCTACATAGGGGAAGAAGTGAAAGACCCGGCGGCCGTCCATATGGTAGTAGCCGCGAAGAAAGCGAACTTCCGCTACGATTGCCGTCGTATCTGAAGGATTGATGCCGGTCGACTGCCGCATTACGCGCAGCACCTCGTTGGCGCGCTGGATACCCAGGTAGAGCATCGACCATTTTTCGTTCAGGTAGTTGGTCGAAGACTGCGAAAGGCTCCAGGTCTCCAGCTGTGCGAGGTCGGGCTGGTCGTTGGGCGTAGAGCCTTTATAAGAATCGTCTGCGCAAACGCTGCCGTATTGCCAGTTCGAGCCTGCACTGCCGTACGCATTACCCGCGGTAGGGATATTTTCTCCATCGAGGATGGCATAGGCTCCAATCAGTAGGCCGTTTACTCCCGACAGGGTCTTGACGTTGTCGGGCAACAGGTTACCCTGGGGCTGTATATCCAGCTTATGATTGCAGGAGAAGATGATGCATGCCGTTGCAACGGCGATAATTCGTTTCATATATAATTCGTTTTTTGCAATCTTTTAATGAATGTTTAAGCTAACGCCGATGGTATACTGCTTTTGATTATTCGGATAGGCTCCGCCATCGATACCGAAGAGCGTATTGCTGCCCAGGACTTCCGGGTCTTGTCCACTATAGCCAGTGATGGTAAAGGGATTCAATACCTGTGCGTAGACCCTCAGCCGGTCCAGGTGGAGGTTGCGCAGGAAGGGGTTATCCAGGGTATAGCCCAGCGTCAGGGTCCTGCACCGCAGGAAGCTGCCGCTTTCCATCGTATAGGAGCTGAACTGTTGTCCATTGCTGAAGTTGGCTCCAGACTCCAGGGCCGGCACCAATGTTCCGGGGTTGGCGACGTGTGCGGAGGAGTCGTTGATAAAGGTGGGCTGACCGGCGGCGTTCACAATCTTCGCCGATTCGTAGACGATGCGTTTGCTGATGGCGTTTCCAAACAGCTGCGGGAAGTCGGTGGAACCCTTGACGGCGTTGAGCACCTTGTTGCCTACGGAAGTATAAAGCAGCATGAACAGGTCGAAGCCCTTATAGCTGACGGCGACGTTCAGACCGGCGGTAAATTTGGGATTGGGATTGCCGAAGAAGGTGCGGTCATCGGGTGTGATCTTGCCATCCCGGGTGACGTCGGCGTATTTGAAGCGGCCGGGTGCAGCGGCCAGCTGGTTGGAAGCATTGGCTTCTTTCCAGTTCTGGAAGAGACCGACGATCTTGTATCCGTAGAATGCGCCGACGGCCTGTCCAGGCTGCAGCCGGGATTGTTCGGTACCGCCATTCAGAATGGAGATATATTTAATACCTGCGGGCAGGCTCTTCACCTCGTTGACATAAGACGTAAAGGTTCCGGTCAGGTCGAACTTCAGCTGATTGCCCAGCGCGGCCCCGTGATAGGTTACGCTGACGTCGATGCCGTGGTTGGTGATGTTCCCGGCATTGATGAAGGGCAGCTGCGGGCCGGCAAAGAAGGCGTTTCCGACTCCAGCGGTTCCGGCAGCCCTTGCCTGGTTGAGCAGGCCGCTGATTTGTTTGTTGTACCATTCGATCGATACATCGAAGTGGTTATTCAGGAACGTGGCGTCGACGCCGATGTTGGTGAGCTGGTCGTTTTCCCAGGTAGTAGCGGGGTTGCCGTATTGAAGGTTAACGATGCCGGAGGAAGGCGTGCCGCTGCCATTGATGTCATACGTAGCCTGGCCGGCCGCAGTGCCGTACAAGGAATAGGGATTGGTCGGCGTGATATTGCTGATTGATCCCATCTTGCCCCAGCCGCCGCGGATTTTCAGGTCGCTGAACCAGCTGACGTCTTTCATGAATTTTTCATTGGAAATACGCCAGGCTGCGGATACCGCGGGAAAAATGCCATACCGTTTCGTGCTGTTGAATACCGAGGCCCCGTCGCGGCGGATGGTTCCGTTGATGAGGTAGCGGTCGTCGTAATTGTAAGAAAGCTGCCCGAACAGCGAATAGACGCTGCTGTTATACGGTGTCGGCGTCGAGACGTTATCCACCAGAACGGTAGGATTACTGTTGCTTTGGCTATTGGCGCTTCCCGAGTTCAGGGTCCAGAGATTGGGGTCCACGGTCAGGGTCGTGGAGTCGGTGATATAATAGCTGCCCCTGGATGCGCGAAGGGCGCGCCCCTGGCGGCTGATGTATTCGGTACCTATCAGCGCAGTGACGTTATGATTCTCCGCAAAAGTATTGCTGTACTTCAACGTGCTCGTCCAGGTCAGGCTGGTATTCCAGCCATTGGTTTCCTGGTAGCTGTTGGCGTTGGTATTATTCTCCGCGTTTTCATAGTTGGTATACAGGAATGAGTTATAATAGTAGTTATCCACCATGCCGCCAACCTGTGTACGCGCCGTGAAGTGCTTCAGGAAGTCTACTTCTGCAAAGACGTTGCCTGAGGCATTGTAGTCGTTATTGGTATTGTACTTCTGTCTTTCCATGATAGCAACAGGATTGGGAGCGTTGCCCAGACCGCCGCCGAGGCCGCCGGCAAAGTTTCCTTTGATATCGTGTACCGGTACGATCGTTGGGATCTGGTAAGAAGCACCGATGGAATTGGCGTTATTGACGCCCGCCAGGCCCGTGTAGCCGGGGTTCGATTTGTATACCAGGAAAATGTTTTCCCCGACCCTTACCTTATTATCCAGGAAGCTGAACGTCGAGTTGATGCGGGCGGAGTAGCGTTTGAGACTCGTAAAGATCAGCGTGCCGGGCTGATCGGCATAGTTAAAGGAATAGAAGTAAACGGACCTGTCCGAGCCGCCGCTGGCGGAGATATTGTGACCCGTTACCGTGACCGGGTGGAAGATTTCATGGTACCAATCCGTTCCGGCCTTGTTGGCCATCGTGATCTGGTTCGTGAAAAGACGGTAGGTGCTGGGGTCGGTATTGGGTGCTCCGGCCTTGGCACCGGTGGGGATCAGGTAGTCGGGGATTACTGGTGTGGGTCCACTGCCGTATTGTTTGGAGGTCGGCGCCGCATTGTCGTTGAAAAACCCCTGCCAGATGGCATTGGCCGCTTCGGTCGGGTTGGCAAGCCCCCACCCTTTCTTCAGGGGACGCTGCGTACCGACATACCCATCATAGGTAACCTGAACCTTTCCCGTGCGGCCGCGCTTAGTCGTAATGATGATGACGCCGTTGGAACCACGCACACCGTAGATGGAAGCGGAGCCCGCGTCCTTCAATACCTGGAAAGAAGCGATATCGTTGGGATTGATATCATGGATGGAACCCGGTGTACCGTCGATGATCACGAGCGGGTCGGTGTTGCCGAAGG
The DNA here is from genome assembly GCA_018267545.1 of Bacteroidota bacterium. Classification (GTDB taxonomy): domain Bacteria; phylum Bacteroidota; class Bacteroidia; order Chitinophagales; family Chitinophagaceae; genus Puia. The sequence goes on along the minus strand of JAFDYG010000503.1, from coordinate 3,406 downwards.
AGGTGATACCGCGGATGTGGACATTGCTGTATCCGCCGGGCTGGCCGGTATTGACAACCGTAACGCCGGAAGCCTGACCTTGCAGCAGGGATTCGGTGCTGCCGGAAGGAACGGCCTTCATGTCCTGTACGTTGACGACGGATACCGAGCCTGTAATATCCTTTCTCCGCTGGGTCGTATACCCGGTCACGACCACGTCGTTCAGGGTATTGGGAGCAGTCGCCATCGCTATGTCTCCGAGCGGTGTACCTGCCGTCGCTGGCAGCTCCATCCGCTGAAAGCCCACAGCGGAGATAACCAGCGTTCCGCTACCGCCCGAAAGCGTAATGGTAAAAGCACCGTCGGCGCCCGACTGTGCAAGCACCTTCGTGCCTTTTACTTGTATAGTCGCTCCGGGAACAGGCTGGTTGTCTGCCTTGTTGATGATCTTTCCCGAAACTGCATTCTGGGCTTGCGCTGATCCTGTGCAAAGCAAAAACAGGAATAGAATCAGCAGGCTGGTGAATTTAGCCAGGCCCTTTGTTTTCTTTGGCATAAGCAGTGTTATTTAATGTTTGTTAATAGACTTTATTTGACCTGTTCCGAATTGCTGACGAATGCGAGACGTTTGCTGTCGGGCGACCAGGAAGGTGCGTTGAGCGTTCCCTGTCCGCCGTAGAGATAAGCGATCACCCTGGGTCCGCCGGGCGAGGTGAGGGGCAGGACCCGGAGTGTTACGTCCTTATAGGAAGGATGTGAATCCGGGTCGATGTCCATCGGAAACGAGATATAGGAAATCCATTTCCCGTCGGGGGATACGTGGGGGAACCAGTTATGATAGTCGTCGAAGGTCAGCTGTTCTTTCCCCGAACCATCGGGTTTCATGCGCCAGATCTGCATGCTTCCGCTGACGTTGGCGTTGTAATAAATATATTTTCCATCGGGTGAATATTCCGGTCCGTCGACGTGGCTGCGGATATTGTTGGTGAGCGCGGTTTCGCTGTTGTCTTTAAGGGACACCTTGTAAAGGTTATACACGGAGGAACCGTTGCGTTTTGCAACGATGGCGACGTCTTTCGCGCCGGGTGCCCATCCATGCAGGTAGGACGGCGTTCCTTCCGTCACCTGTTTGGGTTCGCCGCCGGCAAGGGGTAACGTATATACCGTAGAACCGCCGCCAGGCAGGCCCTGTCTGGAGCTGCTGATGCCAAGCATTTTCCCGTCGAAGGAGATCATATGGTCATTGTTGATTTTATTTGCCGTTCCGGTATTGAGCTGCTGCGGTGTTCCACCTTCGATAGGAATCGTATAGAGCAGTCCATCCTGGTTGAAGAGCAGCCGTTTTCCGTCGGGCATCCAGTTCGGTGCTTCGAAGCGGCCGGGAGCTTCGTGGATGACCTTACGGCTGCCGTCGGCTACGTCGATGATTTCAAGGCGGCTGCCAAGTACCTCTCGAACGGGTGGCTGGACGACGTGGGGGTTGGAAGTATACTCGTGAATCACGGGCTTGTCGATCCTTACGTTCCAGATCTTTGCGCTGGCTACAGTATTCGAATCGTGGGAGCAGATATAGAGACCGGCCAGGACGTCTCCGTTGAGGGTCTCGGTCTCACAGGAGCCGACGAGCTGCAGTGGTTCGCCGGGGTGGGCAATCTTCATGGTGATGGTTTTGCCGACACGAGTCAGCTGGATCGTCTGGCCGCCTTTCTTCGGATAGAACTTCTCTTCTTCCGGGTCACGCATAAACATGCCTGGATAAGGTCTCCATTGAAGGACCACCAGGCCATCGATGTGCTTACACGCATTGGCGCTGGCTGCGCCTTCATCTACGGAGCCGCGGATCATCCAGCCGATCTTGCGGTGGCCGACAGCGCCTACTGTATCGCCGGAGAACTCGAAGTCGGCGGTGAGAATAAAGTCTCCCTTGAGCTTTTTGTAGACAAAATGAAATTCGTCCCGGTTGAACCAGATGTTGGAACCCCCGCCTTTAATGGTGTAGGTCTGAGTCGCCTCGTCATAGCTGGCGCCGCCGGCGGCCTTTGGGTGACCGATGTCGACACTGTTCTCGAAAATACCCAGGGAATGCTGTGCCTGTGCGGTGCAGCAGCCGAGGACAAGGAATAATAAGAATACTTTACTCTTCATATGTTGATCGTTTTTGGGCATAGTTTTCCCGTTACGGTCCGGGAGGCATTTTTTTCCGGCCGTTGACAAATCCAAATTGTCTCCGTTAAGGGATAAGGCGCTGTGTTGCAGCTGGAATATTCCAGCCTTCCAGCCTGAGCTCCGGCGACGGGCCAGTCAGCGCCGAAGGGCAGCTGACCTTAACTGTTATAGACGTTCCGGCCGGGATCGAAAAATAATTGTCGGACCAATAGCTGGGCAACACTTCCTCTCCGTTGTTGATAACCTGAGGGTTTAGGAAGAAAGCTAGCTGTGATGAATTGTTGGTTAATTGTAGTGTCCAGTCGATATATGCGCCTTTCCTTTCTTTTGTCAGTATTTTGGTTTGCACGCGGGCGGACGAAAGTTGTCTTAGGGTCGTGAAATCATGATTCGGTGACATCCAATAGACATTCCGTGAGATGACAGCACCTTGTTTGTCTTTCAGGCTGAGCAGGACGAAAGAGATCCCTTTTGTCTGCTGAAGCACGTCTCTAAGGGAGAGTACGATTTTTGTATCCGTCGTATCGAGAGCAGCCTGGCCTTGCTTACGAAAAATGCTCCCGCCATTCATTCCGATTACATTCGCTTCGTACTGAAGGCCCGGTCTTTTGGTATACGTACGATTGATCAGGGCAACGGAAGAGTCGTCGAGATTTAGCTGGATGTGAACGGGCTCGCAGGCCCGCTGCATGAAATAATAGCCGGCGTTGGGCTCCAGGAACCAGTCGTAGACCTGCCATACGACGCTGGGAAAAGCCGCATTCAATTTCCAGAGCATGACGCCACCGGTCTCGTTCAGCTTGTGTCCGGCAGCTTCGAAGATGCCGCGGTAACCGCCTGCATTCAGCAGCTGCATTTTGTCGGAGAAATCGCGCATGCCGGAAGCCGCGCCATAGCGGTCTACCATCGCCTTATAATACGTATCGTATTTCCCGTTGCCCGTGCAGGCGTCGTGATAGCCCCATGTATTGTTTAGCGGATAGGGAAGGCTGTTATCGGGTACCAGGTTCGGGATGATTTTCGATAAGGTGTTATACGGCGACTGAGAAGGCAGTCCCGTTTCGTCTTTGAAGACCCAGTCTTTGCCGGCATTTACGAGCCGGTAATACTGTGCGTCGTCCTGCCAGGAATAGGGGCCGCCGCTGTATACACCGGCGGGCTGGTTATCCGGCCAGGAACCCTTCCATTCTTTCGGCGCTTTCGAAAAACCCGAAGAACAAGGGATAAAGGGGCGGGTGCCGTCGAGGCTCGCTACGTTATC
>JAFDYG010000502.1 GCA_018267545.1 Bacteroidota bacterium | reverse complement strand
CCGTTGTGGGCGATGTAGCGGAAGGGCTGGGCCAGCTTCCAGGAGGGGAAGGTATTGGTCGCAAAGCGGGAGTGAACGAGGCCGAATGCGGACACGATACGTTTGTTGCTCAGGTCCGGGAAATAGTTGCGGACCTGGCTGCTGGTGAGCTGACCTTTATAAACGACGGTCTTATAGGAAAGAGAGGCCACGTAGAAACCGATGGCGTCCTTCTTGATCGAGTTGTTGATGGTGTTGCTGGCGTAGTTGCGCAGCAGGAAGAGCTTCCGTTCGAAGTCTTCGGGATTTTTGAGGTGGTCGGGGCAGGCGACGAAGACCTGTTCCATCTCGGGTTCGACCGAAAGGGCGGTCGGACCGATGCCGTCGGGATTGACGGGTACTTTGCGGTAGCCGAGGATTTCCAGGCCCAGCTTCTCTGCGGAGCGGGCGAAGATATCGCGGCATTCTTCCTTGAGGCGGATGTCGCGGGGGAAGAAGAGCATACCGACGCCGTACTTGCCGTAGGGGGGGAGGTGTATGCCGAGGCGTACACATTCGTCGAAGAAAAATTCGTGGGGGATCTGGATCATAATGCCGGCGCCATCTCCGGTATTGTTTTCGCAGCCGCAGGCTCCGCGGTGCTCCATGTTCTCGAGGATCGTCAGGGCGTCCGAGACGATCTGGTGAGATTTGTTGCTTTTAATGTTGGCAACGAAGCCGATTCCGCACGCATCGCGTTCAAATTCGGGAGAGTAAAGTCCGGTTTTGACCATTTTTGCTTAGCAAGATTAGACGTTATTCAATTTTTTACACGAAATCTTAATTTTCTTATGGCATTAGCGATAGTCAAGCAGATAAAAATACGAAATAGTTGGGGTTTTTCGGGATAATTTTTAAAAAAGTTTGTTCACAGGGGGTGGATATTGCTGCCGGCGGGGCCGTTTGGCGATTTAGGCGTTGGGCCGCGGGGTTGTACGGCCGGGCCGTTTGGCCGGGCGCGGGGGTGGCGGATTAGACCAAATAGCCGAATAATGTGTCGTCTTTGTTCAGCTCGGTGTACGTGATATTATAGCGGGCCATGTTTTTGAGCAGGGCCTGATAGTCTTCTTTGGCGGAGAGCTCGATGCCGACTAGGGCGGGTCCGGCTTCCTTGTTGTGCTTCTGGATGTATTCGAAGCGGGTAATATCGTCTTTGGGTCCCAGGACGTGGCTTACGAATTCCTTCAGGGCGCCGGGGCGCTGGGCGAAGCGGACGAGGAAATAGTGTTTGAGGCCTTCGTACTGGAGGGACCGTTCCTTTATCTCCTGCATGCGGTCGATGTCGTTGTTGCTGCCGCTTACGACACATACAACAGTTTTTCCTCTTATTTCGTTCGCGTAGTCGTCGAGGGCCGCGATGCTGAGGGCGCCGGCGGGTTCGACGACGATGGCGTTTTCGTTGTAGAGCTGGAGGATGGTGGAGCAGACCTTTCCTTCGGGGACGAGGTGCATGTCGTCGAGGACTTCGCGGCAGATGCGGTAGGTGAGCTCGCCTACGCGTTTCACGGCGGCTCCGTCGACGAAGCGTTCGATGTTATCCAGCGTCACGGGGTGGCCGGCGTCGAAGGCGGCGCGCATGGAGGGCGCTCCTTCGGGTTCGAGGCCGATGACCTTAGTCTGTGGGGAGGTTGCCTTGAAGTAGGCGCCTGTTCCGGAGGCTAGGCCGCCGCCGCCGACCGGGACGAAGAGGTAGTCGATGCCTCCGATGTTCGAGGGGAGGTCTTCGAGGATTTCGACGGCTACGGTTGCCTGTCCTTCGATGATGCGGAGGTCTTCGAAGGGGGGGATGAAGGTCATGTGGTGATCTTCGGTATATTGTCTCGCGGCGATGGCGCAGTCGTCGAAGGTATCGCCGATGAGGATGATTTCGATATTGTCTTCCCCGAACATGCGGGTCTGGTTGACCTTTTGGCGGGGGGTGATAATGGGCATGAAGACGACGCCCTTTACTCCGAGCTGTTTGCAGGAGTAGGCGAAGCCCTGGGCGTGGTTGCCGGCGCTGGCGCAGACGACGCCTTTCTTCAGCTGGTCTGTGGGGAGGCTGACCATCATGTTGTAGGCTCCTCTTAATTTATAGGAGCGGACGATCTGGAGGTCTTCTCTTTTGAGGTAGACTTTGCAGTTGTACTTTTTGGATAGGGCGTGGTTATAGGCTAACGGCGTGCGGTTGACGACGTTGTTTAGTCTTTTGGCGGCGGCTTGGAAATCGAGGTCCCAGCCCCTTGCGGGGCTGGGGACTTCGTGTTGTATAGTTACTGTGTCTGACATGCTTAGTTGTTGACGGCTGCGGTCTTTGCGGATGCAGCGGGTTGATTTTCGGGACGGAGGCTGCGGACGGTCTTGCCTGCCTGCCAGAGTTCGCTTTCGCGGAGCTCTTTCAGCTCGGCGTCCAGCTTTTCGCGGTAGTCGGCCTGGCTGTTGGAGTCGATGGAGCGTTGGGATTCTTTACCTGCTGCTACGCTTTCGTAGAGTTCGGTGAAGACGGGCAGGGTAGCGTCGCGGAACTTCTTCCACCAGTCGAGCGCGCCGCGCTGAGCTGTAGTGGAGCAGTTGGCGTACATCCAGTCCATGCCGTTTTCTGCTACGAGGGGCATCAGGGATTGGGTCAGCTCTTCTACTGTTTCGTTGAAGGCTTCGGAAGGTGTGTGGCCTTTCTTTCTCAGGACTTCATATTGTGCGGCGAAGATACCCTGGATGGCGCCCATGAGGGTACCGCGTTCGCCGGTAAGATCGCTATATACTTCTTTGCGGAAGTCTGTTTCAAACAGGTAGCCGGAGCCTACGGCGATGCCGAGCGCTACGACGCGGTCTTTGGCTTTGCCGGTGGCGTCCTGGAAGATGGCGTAGCTGCTGTTCAGACCGCGGCCCTGGAGGAACATGCGGCGCAGGGAAGTGCCGGAGCCTTTGGGGGCGACGAGGAATACGTCTACGTCCTTGGGGGGAACGATGCCGGTCTGTTCGTTGAAGGTGATGCCGAAACCGTGGGAGAAATAAAGCGCTTTACCGGCGGTCAGGTGTTTTTTCACCGTGGGCCAGAGGGCGATCTGTGCTGCGTCGCTGAGCAGGTAGCAGATGATGGTGCCGCGTTCGAGGGCTTCTTCTATTTCGAAGAGGGTTTCGCCGGGGACGAAGCCGTCTCTTACCGCCTTATCCCAGGTTTTGGAATTCTTACGCTGGCCGACGATTACGTTGATGCCGTTATCTTTTTGATTCAGCGCCTGGCCCGGTCCCTGTACGCCATAGCCGATGACAGCAACCGTTTCGTTTTTCAGAACTTGTTGGGCTTTGGCGAGAGGGAATTCTTCGCGGGTAACTACATTTTCTTCTACACCGCCGAAATTGAGTTTTGCCATGTTTTCCTTATTTATTGGTTTGTTGTGCACCGGGATGGGTTTGTTTGAAAAGTGAACCCATCCCCGGTGCACGGTTTTATGATGGGCCTTCGGCCAGCGGACCTGTGGTCCGCTCTTGAGAACTTGTTTGTTTACATACTAAATACCTTATCCTGCTGATTCAGGAATTCGTTTTCTACGACGTCTTCGCCCGGTTCGGTGAGCTCGAATTCCTTGAGCTTCTCGTGGAAGCCGTGGCTGTCCTTGATGATGGCGACGCGTGCGCTGCGGACGAATTCGATAAGACCGTAGGGTTCGAGGACTTCGACGAGGCGGTCGATTTCTTCGCGCTGGCCGGTGGTCTCGAAGACGGTGTAGTCCTTGCGGATCACTACGGCGCGGGCGCCATATTCTCTGAGGAGGCGTTCGACCTTGACCTTTTCTGCGATCTCGTCGGTGGATACTTTGTAGAGGGCCAGCTCCTGCCAGATGATCTCGTCATTGGTGTTGTAGTAGGCCTTCAGAATTTCCACCTGCTTTTCCAGCTGGCGGCAGAGCTTGCGGACCACTTCTTCGGTTTCGTTGATGACGATGGTGAAGCGGTGGATGCCTTCTACTTCGGAGGGAGAGGTGTTGAGGCTCTCGATGTTGATTTTCCGGCGAGAGAACAGGATGGCGATCCGGTTGATAAGACCGATCTGGTTCTCCGTATAGACGGTTATGGTATATTCTTGCTTACTCATGGTTACTGTTGTTTTATAGCTGCGATTCTTAATCTTTTATAGTTACCGTACCAGGTATGGTTGCGATAGTTGGTGGGCCGGACGGCTTCCTGTATTTCTTCGAGCACGGGTCCGACTTCGGAGTCGGGGATGTTGCTGAAGAAGGCGTTGCCGAACATTTTGATCCAGTCCTTGATGCCGTTTTCCGTATCCTGCAGCTCGGTGGGCCGGTCGAAGTGGGCGGCGAACTGGATGCGGAATCCTCTCTTTTCCAGCAGGGTGGTATATTCTCCGACGGAGGGGAAGTACCAGACCTGGGTGGCGGCATTGCTATAGTAACCGTGGCGGGTGAGGGCCTTGCGGGTGGCGACGACGATGTCTTCTACGTTGCCTTTCCCACCCATCTCGAGGATGAGGCGGCCGCCGGGGCGCAGGTTATTATAGATATTGTCGATGGCGCTTTCCTTTTCCAGGACCCAGTGGAGGGTAGCGTTGGAGAAGATGGCGTCGAAGGGGGTATCGAAATGGAAGTCGGTGGCGGAGGCTACGCGGAAGTCCAGGTCGGGGTAGGCGGCCTGCGCTCGTTCGATCATTGGGGCGGACTTGTCCAGACCGACGACGCGAGCGCCTGCCTGGGCGATCAGGTTCGTGAGATAGCCGGTGCCGCAGCCGAGGTCGAGGATGCGTTCGCCTTGTTGGGGCGCCAGCAGCTGGACCACGTCTTCGCCGTACTTGAAGACAAAGTTGTGCTTGTCGTCGTACAGGCGGGCATTCCATTTCATATCGGTTGCTGTAGCCATAATTTGTTTATTTAAGCCTGATCTCGCTAACGCTGCAGCCTTGCGGAACCATCGGAAAGACATTGTTCTCCTTACCCGTGAATACTTCCAGCAGGTAAGAGCCATTGTGATCGAGCATGGCTTTCAGGGCGTTCTTGAGGTCTTTGCGGTCGCTGATGCTTTGTCCCTCGATATAGTAAGCCTTTGCCAGGGCTACGAAGTCGGGGCTGGTGATGTCTACGAAGCTATAGCGCTTGTCGTGGAACAGCTGCTGCCATTGGCGGACCATACCGAGGAAGCGGTTGTTCAGAATCAGAATCTTGACGGCTGCGCCGAACTGCATGATGGTGCCCAGCTCCTGCAGGGTCATCTGGAAGCCGCCGTCGCCGATGATGGCGACTACGGTGCGGTCGGGTGCGCCGAATTTTGCGCCGATGGCTGCGGGGAGGCCGAAGCCCATGGTGCCGAGGCCGCCGGAGGTGATATTGCTTTTCGATTCGTTGAAGCGGGCGTAGCGGCAGGCGACCATCTGGTGCTGGCCGACGTCGGTGACGATGATGGCATCGCCTCCGGTGAGTTCGTTAAGGACTCGCAGGACTTCGCCCATCGTCATATCGTCGCTGGTCGGATTGAGCTCGTCGTGGATGACGGCTTCGACTTCCTGCTTATAGGCGTCTTTGAATTGTTGGTGCCATTCGGGGTAGGTCTTTTTTTGGATTGCTTCGGTGAGCAGCGGAAGTGTTTCCTTGCAATCGCCCCAGACGGGAACAGTGGCTTTTACATTTTTGTCGATTTCGGCCGGGTCGATGTCGAGGTGGATGACTTTGGCCTGTTTGGCATATTTGTCGAGGCGGCCTGTTACGCGGTCGTCGAAGCGCATGCCGACAGCTATGAGGACGTCGCAGTCATTGGTCAGCAGGTTGGGGCCGTAGTTGCCGTGCATACCGAGCATTCCGACGTTGAGGGGGTGATCGGTCGGAAGGGCGCTGAGGCCGAGGATCGTCCAGGCTGCGGGGATGCCGCTTTTCTCGACGAAGGCCTGAAATTCCTTTTCGGCTTTACCGAGGATGACGCCCTGGCCGAAGAGGATGAAGGGTTTTTTTGCTTCGGCGATGAGCTCGGCTGCCTTGGCGATATATTCTTTGCGTACGATGGGCTTGGGGCGATAGCTGCGGATGTGCTCGCATTTTTCGTAGCCTTCGTAGTTGAACTTCTGTACCTGTGCGTTTTTGGTGATATCAATTAGCACGGGTCCGGGGCGGCCGCTGCCGGCGATATAGAATGCCTTGGCGAGCGCTGCGGGGATCTCGGTGGCGTCGGTGACCTGGTAGTTCCATTTGGTTACCGGGGTGGTGATGTTGATCACGTCGGTTTCCTGGAAGGCGTCGGTGCCGAGGAGGTGTGCGAAGACCTGACCGGTGACGCAGACGACGGGTGTGGAGTCGATCATGGCGTCGGCGAGGCCGGTTACGAGATTGGTTGCGCCGGGGCCGCTAGTAGCGAAGACGACGCCGGTCTTGCCGGAGGCTCTTGCGTAGCCTTGTGCGGCGTGGATGCCGCCTTGTTCGTGGCGGACGAGAATATGGTTTAGTTTATCCCGATAGTCATAGAGGGCGTCGTAGATCGGCATGATTGCGCCGCCGGGATATCCGAAGATCGTGTCGACGCCTTCGGCGAGGAAGGCTTCGAGTACGGCTTGGGAGCCACTCAACTCCCGCACCACGGGGGCCGTTGGTTGGGCGGCTTTGGACTTGGTTGTCGTGGTTTTGGGTGTTGCTGTTGTGTTGCTCATAATTTTTATTTTTAATTAGCGGACCACAGGTCCGCTGGCCGAAGGCCAATTATTTGTGGATACCGGGCCGCGGGGTTATTTTTTGGGCAACCCCCGGCCCGGTATCATAGTTCGTCAGTAACGCAGCCTTCGGCGGCGTCTTTTACTTGTTTTGCGTATTTGAATAGTAAGCCGTTTTTGGCTTTCAGCGCTGGTTGTTTCCAGGCTGCTTTTCTTTTGGCCAGTTCTTCGGGGCTTACTTTTAGTGTGATCGTGTTTTTGGTAGCGTCGAGCTCGATGATGTCGTCGTCCTGGACGAAGGCGATGGTGCCGCCTTTCTGCGCTTCGGGAGTGATGTGTCCGACGACGAATCCGTGTGTGCCTCCGCTAAAGCGTCCGTCGGTGATGAGTGCGACGCTCTTGCCGAGACCTGCGCCGATGAGGGCGGAGGTGGGCTTGAGCATCTCGGGCATGCCGGGTGCGCCGACGGGGCCGACGTAGCGGATGACCACGACGTCACCGGATTTGATCTTGCCGCTGTTGATGCCGGCGATGAGCTCGTGCTCGCCGTCGAATACGCGGGCTTTTCCTTCGAAGCGTTCGCCTTCCTTGCCGCTGATCTTGGCTACGCTGCCGCCTTCGGCGAGGTTACCATAGAGGATCTGGAGGTGGCCGGTCGCTTTGAGCGGTTTTTCCAGCGGGTAGATGATATCCTGTGTTTCGAAGTTGATGGGTTGAATGTCTTTGAGGTTTTCGGCGAGGGTCTTACCGGTGACGGTGAGGCAGTCGCCGTGCAGCAGTCCTTTGTCGAGCAGGTACTTCATGACTGCGGGGATGCCGCCGTGCTCGTGCAGGTCCTGCATGAGATATTTACCGCTGGGCTTGAAGTCGGCGAGAACCGGGATGCGGTCGCTGATGGCCTGGAAGTCGTCCTGTGTGAGAGGAACGCCTACGCTCTTGGCGATGGCGATGAAGTGGAGCACTGCGTTGGTGCTGCCGCCGAGGACCATGATGGTGATGATGGCGTTTTCGAAAGCCTTGCGGGTCATGATGTCCCTGGGCTTGATATCTTTTTCCAGCAGGAGGCGGATGGCTGCACCTGCTTCGATGCATTCGTCTTGTTTCTCCTTGCTGACGGCGGGGTTGGAGGAGCTGTAGGGGAGGCTCATGCCGAGGGCTTCGATGCCGGCGGCCATGGTGTTAGCCGTGTACATACCGCCGCAGGCGCCTGCGCCGGGGCAGGTATGGCGGACGATGCCTTTGAAGTCGGCGTCGTCGAGCTTGCCGGCTATCTTTTGTCCGAGTGCTTCGAAGGCGGAGACGATATTGAGGTCTTGTCCTTTGTAGTGACCGGGGGCGATGGTGCCTCCGTATACCATGAGGGAGGGGCGGTTGAGGCGGCCCATGGCGATTAGGCAGCCCGGCATATTTTTGTCGCAACCCGGGAGAGTAATGAGCGCATCATAGTATTGTGCGCCGGTGATAGCTTCGATAGAGTCTGCGATGACGTCGCGGCTGACGAGGGAATAGCGCATGCCGTCGGTTCCGTTGGCCATGCCGTCGCTGACGCCGATGGTGTTGAAGATGAGTCCTACCAGCTCTTTGTCCCAGACACTTTTCTTCACGACCTGGGCGAGCTCGTTGAGGTGCATATTACAGGTGTTGCCGTCGTAGCCCATGCTGGCGATGCCTACCTGTGCTTTTGCGAGGTCTGCGTCTGTGAGTCCAATGCCGTACAACATGGCTTGAGCGCCGGGTTGTGTTTCGTCCTGTGTAAGAATCTTGCTGTATTTGTTCAGTTCCATTTTTATTAGATGGTTTCCAGTTGATTTTGTTTCTCTTTGACCTTGTCCATGTAGGCTTCCTGGACCTTACGGCCGAGGGTAGACGCCCATGGTTTTGGGAATGTATAGTCGTCGATCGAGCTCCATCCGATAACCTCGGCGGCGGTGCCGCAGAAGAAGGCGGAGTCGGCTTGTTTTAATTGGTTGGGGGTATATTGTCCTTCTTCGACGGGGATGTCCAGCTCGGCGCAGATCTCCAGCACGGTGGCGCGGGTGATGCCGGGCAGGATGTTGCCGGTAGCGGGGGTAAAGAGCCTGCCGTCTTTTTCGAAGAACATGTTGGCTCCGGGGGCTTCGGCGATAAAGCCGTTCATGTCGGTGAGCAGGGCTTCGTCGAAGCCTTTGCCTTTGGCTTCCTGGCTGGCGAGGATGGAGTTGACGTAATGGCCGGATGCTTTTGCCTCGATCTTGAAGCCCTTTGGATTGGGGCGTTGGAAGGAGGAGGTCATTACTTTCAGCAGCTTCTCGCCGAGGAAGGGCGCCATTTCCCAGGCCTGGATGACGGTGAAGGATTCTGTGTTGGGGTTGAAGCTCATGTTGGCCGGGCCGTAAACGACGGGGCGGATATAGGCATCCTGGAGGTTGTTCTTTTTGAGAATCTCGTAGGTTGCTTCGATGAGCTGTTGGGTCGTATAATTATATGGCATGTTGAGGGCTTCGGCGGAGCGCTTCAGGCGGTCGTAGTGTTCGACGGGCTTGAAGATTTTCGTTTCTCCGGACGCGGTGCGGTAGGAGCGGATGCCTTCGAATACGGCGTAGCCGTAGTGCAGGGATTGACCATAGAGATCGGTTTTTGTTTCCGATGCCTTTTGGATTTTTCCGTCGAGCCAGAGAACAGTGTTCTCGTTGTAATAGGATGCCATACGTTGTTGTTGAAAAAAAAGCGGCCCGCCTTTGGGAGGCGGGCCGCTGGTATTTTGTTTGTTATTGTTTATTTACCACCCTCCTCCCTGGAATGCAGGAATAATAATCACCACCACCACAATAATTATTGCGGCTGCGAAGCGCTTGGTAATCTTATTTAAACTGCGTAATTCCATGAAGGATGTTATTCGTGCTACGAATATACTTCCGCCAATTGAATAAACAAAGAACTTTTTGTGACTATTTAAATAATAGTCGATTTCCTCAGCTCGATATTTCCTTTATGGATATCGCCGGGGATTTTTCCGCCAACGTAGTCGCTGATCAGCTCGCCGATGGTGGAGGTGAAATAGAAATTGATAGGGTCGATGTCTTTTGTAACGAATCCATTTTGCAGTGTCCAGTTGGCTGCTTCGCGGACCTTGTTTGCTTCGGCGTGGAGGCCGAAGTGGTCGAGGAGCATGGCTGCAGAGAGGATGCTGCCGAGGGGGTTGGCGATGTCTTTACCGGCGGCCTGGGGGTAGGAACCGTGGATGGGTTCGAACAGGGCTGCGCCTTTGCCGATGGAGGCTGAGGGGAGCAGGCCCAGGGAGCCGCTGATTACGCTGGCTTCGTCGGAGATGATATCGCCGAACATATTTTCCGTCAGGACGACGTCGAATTGTTTGGGGTTGAGGATGATCTGCATGGCTGCGTTGTCGACGAACAGGAAGTCGACCTTTACGTCGGCGTATTGGGGCGCGATCTCTTGTACGACCTTTCTCCACAGACGGGAGGTTTCGAGAACGTTGGCCTTGTCGACGAGGGTGAGCTTCTTTCTGCGTTGCTGCGCCTGTTTGAAGGCGAGGTGTGAAATGCGTTCGATCTCTTCGCGGGTATAGGTACAGTCGTCGGATGCTTTAGTCGCTTCGGCGTCGACTTCCTTTTTACCGAAATAAATACCGCCTGTGAGCTCGCGATAGATTACGAAGTCTACTTCTTCGAGGATCTTGGCTTTCAGGGGAGACAGGTGCTGCAGCGCCGGGTAGGTAGTCACCGGGCGGATGTTGGCAAACAATTGCAGGGACTTCCGCAGCTTGAGCAGGCCTTGTTCGGGCCGGACCTTTGCGGTAGGGTCGTTGTCGTATTTGGGATGACCGATGGCGCCGAACAGGATAGCGTCGCTGTTGAGGGCGGCTTCGATGGTTTCGTCGGGGAGGGGATTGCCTGTCTTGTCGATGGCGTCTGCACCCATCAGGCAATAGGTGTATGTAAATTCATGTCCGCCTTGCTCGGCAACGGAGTTCAAGACCTTTATGGCTTGTCTTGTCACTTCCGGCCCGATGCCGTCACCTTCAATAACTACGATGTTCTTTTGCATACAATTGATTTGGGTATGGGAATGATTTAGTGTGATGTTTTTTCAAATGCTTCGATCTCGCCTTTGATACTTAGCAAATAGTCGATGTCGTCGTATCCGTTGAGCAGGCAGGTCTTTTTATAATTGTTGATCTCGAACTTTTCGGTGTTGCCGGCTGCGCTGATCGTTTGGTCTTCGAGGTTAACGTTGACGGTTGTTTTGGGGTCCTTCTCGATTGCGGCGAAGGTCTTTTGGAGGAAGTCTTCGCTGACGGTGACGGGCAGCAGGAAGTTGTTGAGCGCGTTGTTTTTGAAGATGTCGGCGAAGAAGCTGCTGACGACTACGTCGAAGCCGGCGTCTTTGATGGCCCAGGCGGCGTGCTCGCGGCTGGAGCCGCAGCCGAAGTTCTTGCCGGCGACGAGGACCTTTCCGCTATAGGTAGGGTCGTTGAGGATGAAGTCTTTTTTGGGGGTGCCGTCGCTGTTGTAGCGCCAGTCGCGGAATAGGTTTTCACCGAAGCCGTCCCGGCTGGTTGCTTTCAGGAAGCGGGCGGGGATGATCTGGTCGGTGTCGACGTTCTCCTGGTTGAGGGGAACGGTGGTGGAAGAGACTTTATTGATTGATTTGCTCATTTCGGTTTCTTTTTTTTTGATTGGCCTTCGGCCGGCGGACATGTGGTACGCTCTGTTTAGATGAATTCACGGATATCGGCTACTTCGCCGGTGATGGCTGCGACGGCTGCTGTCAGCGGGCTGGCGAGCAGGGTGCGGGCGTTGGGGCCCTGGCGTCCTTCGAAGTTCCGGTTGCTGGTAGAGATGCAATATTTGCCGGCGGGAATTTTGTCTTCGTTCATTCCGAGGCAAGCGGAGCATCCGGGTTGGCGAAGGTTGAAGCCGGCGGCTTCGAAGACCTTGTCGATGCCTTCGTGGATGGCTTGCTGTTCTACCTGCTTGCTGCCGGGTACGACCCATACTTCTACGTTGTCGGCCTTCTTCTTTCCTTTTACGAAGCTGGCGACGAGGCGGAGGTCTTCGATGCGGGAGTTGGTGCAGCTTCCAATGAAGACGTAGTCTACCTTCTTTCCCTTGATGGGGGCGCCGGCCTGGAGGCCCATATAATCCAGTGATTTTTTATACGCGGACTGTTCCTTTACTTCTATCTCGTTTTCTGCGGGGATGTGTCCGGCGACGCTGACGCCCATGCCTGGGTTAGTGCCGTAGGTGATCATGGGTTCGATGTCGGCTGCGTCGATATTGATCTCTACGTCGAATTTAGCGTCGGCGTCTGAGTAGAGCTGTTTCCATTCGGCGAGCTTCTTATCCCATTCGGCTCCTTTGGGGGCGAACTCGCGGCCCTTCATATAGGAGAAGGTGATCTCGTCGGGGGCGATGAGGCCGCCACGGGCGCCCATCTCGATGCTCATGTTGCAGATGGTCATGCGGGCTTCCATCGACAGGCTGCGGATGGCGGAGCCGGCGTACTCAACGAAATAGCCGGTGGCGCCGCTGGCGGAGATTTTTGCGATGATATAGAGGATGATGTCTTTGGAGACGACGCCCTTGCCGAGTGTTCCTTCGACGTTGATGCGCATCAGCTTGGGTTTGCTTTGCATGAGGCATTGGGTGGCCATGACCATTTCCACCTCGCTGGTACCGATGCCGAAGGCGATGGCGCCGAAGGCTCCGTGGGTGGAAGTGTGGCTGTCGCCGCAGACCATCGTCATACCGGGCTGGGTGATGCCGAGCTCGGGTCCGATGACGTGGACGATGCCCTGGTAGGGGTGGCCGAGGCCGTATAATTCGACGTGGTGTTTCTTACAGTTGTCGATGAGCTTTTGGACCTGGGTCCGGGATAGCTCGTCCTTGATGGGAAGCTCCTGGTGCAGGGTCGGAACGTTGTGGTCGGCGGTGGCGACGATCTGCCTGGGCCGGAAGACTTCGAGGCCCCGGTTTTCGATGCCTTTGAAGGCCTGGGGGCTGGTTACTTCGTGGATGAAGTGTTTGTCGATATATAAAACGGAGGGGCCACCATCGATCGTCTTGACGATGTGGCGGTCCCAGATCTTTTCGAATAATGTTTTTGCCATACTATTTTATTCTGGCCTTCGCGGGGCGAAGGCGGATTATGCGGTTACGGTAGTTTCGTTGTAAGCTTTTGCGATGGTGTGCAGGTCTTCTTCCATGACTTCTTTTTTGGTGTCGGCGACCTGCAGGAATGTTTGATAAATCGTATCGATGTCGTTACGGTTGTAGGAGTAGCCGATCTTTTGCAGGCGGAAGGCGAGGGCGCTGCGGCCGCTGCGGGCGGTCAGGACGATTTTGGAGCCGTCTGCGCCGACCTCTTCGGGGTTGATGATCTCGTAGGTGGAGGCGTCCTTGAGGAAGCCGTCCTGGTGGATGCCGGAGGAGTGGGAGAATGCGTTGGCTCCGACGATGGCCTTATTGGGTTGAACCGGCATGCGCATGGTATCGGATACGAGGCGGCTCATGGGGTTCAGCTCTTTTGCGTTGATATCGGTGTAGAAGCCGAGCTGCTTGTGCTGCTTGATGACCATCACTACTTCTTCGAGGGAAGTGTTGCCGGCTCTTTCGCCGAGGCCGTTGATGGTACATTCGATCTGGCGGGCGCCGCTGACGATGCCGGCGATGGAGTTGGCGGTAGCCAGGCCGAGGTCGTTGTGGCAGTGGCAGGAGAGGATGGCCTTGTCGATATTGGGAACGTGGTTCATGAGGAAGGCGATCTTCTCACCGTATTGGTCGGGCAGGCAGTAGCCGGTAGTATCGGGGATATTGACGACGGTGGCTCCGGCGCGGATAACGGCTTCGACGACACGGGCGAGATAATCGTTGTCGGTGCGGCCGGCGTCTTCTGCGTAGAACTCTACGTCATCGACGAAATTTTTGGCCCATTTGACGGCCTGGACGGCGCGTTCGATGATTTCTTCGCGGGTGGAATTGAACTTATTCTTGATATGGGAATCGGAGGTTCCGATGCCGGTGTGTATACGGGGGCGTCGTGCCGGCTTGAGCGCTGCGGCGGCGACTTCGATATCTTTTTGCACGGCGCGGCTGAGGCCGCAGACGGTGGCGTTTTTTACGATTTTGGCGATCTCTTCCACCGACTGGAAGTCGCCGGGGCTGGAGATGGGGAAGCCGGCTTCGATGATGTCGACGCCGAGGGCTTCGAGCTGTAGGGCCAGCTCAATTTTTTCTCTTGTGTTTAGCTTGCAACCGGGAACCTGTTCTCCGTCGCGGAGAGTGGTGTCGAAGATGAAGATTTTCTTGTCGGACATTAGCTTATTTTAAAAAGGTTCGAAATTAGCTGGGCTAGTGATGGTTAGTGATTTGTGCGTACCTTCGAAAATAATTGTGTTTTTTATCGAATTGAAATCATAATTATGGTGGTTTTACACCCTTTACGGGGGGGTAAAAGTAGCTGAAACTCACTGCTGGCAAGGATTTTAAAGTTTTAAATTACGATGCCCAACCGTTCGTCAGACGCCCTGTTTCAATTGATTAAATCCCTCGAAAAGTCCGAAAAACGGAACTTTAAGCTTTACATTACGCGTAACTCAGCCAGTGAGGACCTAAAAAGCATCCAACTCTTTGATGCTCTGGACAAAATGGAGGAGTATGATGAGGCGCAATTGTTAAACAAAAACAAAAATCTGCGCAAGGCGCAGCTTTCCAACGCCAAGGCGCACCTCTACCGCGAGATTTTGAGCAGCCTGCGGCTCATCCGGCAGGAGGAAAACGTTGATATTCAATTACATGAGCAATTGGATTATGCCCGGATCCTGTATAACAAGGGGCTTTATCTTCAGAGTTTGAAGACCCTGGACAAGATTAAAGAGATGGCGAGGGCGCATAATCAGACGACCTATCTTTTACAGGCCTTGTTTTTCGAGAAGACGATCGAGGCGCTGCATATTACCCGGAGCATGCAGGACCGGGCCGATCAGCTGGCGGGGGAGGTGGATGCGGCGAACGATCGTCTGCGGATGATCAGCCAGCTGTCCAATCTGTCGTTGGAGCTATACAGCTGGTATATTCGAAATGGGGTGGCGAGGAATGAAACGGATGAGGAGGCGGTGCGGGAGTTTTTCGAAAAGCAGCTTCCGGTGAACGTAAGCGACTGTCAGGGGTTTTATGAGCGGCTGTACCTGTACCAGAGCTTTAGCTGGTATGCCTTTATCCGGCAGGACTTTTTGATGTACTACCGGTATACGCAGCGCTGGGTCGATCTTTTCGACCGGGAGCCGTTTATGGTGGCGGTCGAGACCTCTCACTACATCAAGGGCATGCATAATTTGCTGGGGGCGCATTTCGATTTGCTGAACGACGAGAAATTCAGGGAGACGTTGGCGCGATTCGAGGAATTTTCGAAGACGGACCTGGTGAAGAATAACGTCAATAACCGGATTCAGACTTTTGTCTATTTGTATATCTCGAAACTTAATCAGCACTTTATCGACGGGACCTTTAGCGAGGGACTGGACCTGGTGCCGTATATCGAGGATAAGCTGAAGGAGTATTGGATCTACCTGGACCGGCATCGAATCCTGGTGTTTTACTACAAGGTCGCCTGTTTGTATTTTGGGAGCGGGGACTATGAGAAGACGATCGATTATTTGAACAAGATCATCAACTGGAAGGTCGATCTGCGGACGGACCTGCAGTGTTACTCGAGGCTGTTGCATTTGATTGCGCACTATGAGCTGGGGAACTTCGATTTGCTGGAGTATCTGATCAAGTCGGTGTATCGGTTTATGGCGAAGATGGGGAATTTGAGCGGGGTCGAGGAGGAGATCTTTCGGTTTTTGAGGCGGTCGTTCAATCTTACGCCGGTGCGGCTGAAGCCGGAGTTCGAGCGGCTGGTGGAGAATTTGAAGCAGTATGAGGGGAACAGGTTCGAGACGAGGGCGTTTATGTATTTGGATATTATCTCCTGGATGGAGAGTAAGATACGGCATGTGCCGGTGCAGGATGTGATTCGGGAGAAGTATTTGACGGGGATGCGGAGGGGGTAGCTGCGTCATGCTTAGGGGATAAAAGGGTTGCAAGCGTTTAGCCTGCAACCCCTGGTAAGGAATATTGGATTTCTTAACGCACGACCTGAAACTGCTTGTTCATCGTTTGATTCTTGTCTTTTACAGTAAGGAAATAAACGCCGGCCGGAAGGTTGGTGAGGTTGATGCTCACTCTATTGGTTCCAGAAGTGAAATTTACCGTTTTGGTGAGGAGGGTTCGGCCCGAAAGGTCGCTGACGATCAGTGTGCCGGGGCCTGCGGCGGTCTGGCCGGACCAGGTGATGGCGCTGGCGGCGGGATTGGGCCATAGTTTTATGGCGCCGGATGCGCCGGTGAAATTGATGGTGAGGATGGGGGAATACATGAATTTTCCATCCAGGTCGACTTCTCTGAGGCGGTAGAAATTGTTGCCGGTAAGAGGGGAGAAATCGGTGAAGGAATAGGAGAGCGGAGTCGAGCTATTGCCTGCGGCGGGTATCGTACCGATGTCGGTATAGGCGGCGCCGTCGCTGCTTCTTTCCACGACAAAGTTTTTGCTGTTTTGTTCCTGGGCGGTGGTCCAGCTAAGGACGCCGGCGTCGTCTTTGCGCGACCCGGTGAAGGAACTGAAGATAACGGGAAGGGTGCCGATCGGGTGGGTGATCCAGTTAGATGTAGAGCCCGTTAGCGCGAAGCTGGCCATGGTTGCGGGATTGTTGGTGGGGCTGTTATCGATGACGGTGGTCAGGCCGAGATTGCTGCCGCCGGGAACGCCCTGGTCCATGCTATACAAACCGACGAGGCCGGTCTCGGAGCCGGTTAGGGTGGTGTTCATGTTGGCCTGGATCTGCGCCTGGGTGCGTGCGGTGTTCCAGATGCGGACCTCGTCGAGGGCGCCGGCGAAAGGTTCCTGGGTGCCGGTGGGGACGCTGTAGGCCAGTCCCATGACGAGCGGGTTACCGGTAAAGCTGCCGAAGACTCCGACCGGGACGGCTAAAGGCGAGCCATTGACATAGATGGTGGTGTTGATTCCATTGCTGACGAAGGCGAGATGGTACCATGTGTTGAGGGAGAACGAATAGTTGACGAAGCTGTATACTCCGTTGAACAGACCGACGTGGCCATTGGCTATATGCAGGCTATAATTCGTGGTGCTATGCCCGCGTACGCCCAGCATGCACATCTCGGGCTGGGCGGTATTCCAGTTGGTGGGCATAACCCAGAACTCAACCGTGCCAATAGAGGAGTTGTAATTCGTATTGGCCGGAGCCGTGATAGTGGAGGTCGAACCGTTAAAGGATATTGCGCCTGTCTGGGATTGAATGGGGGAAGCGGTCCAGGCGGGCGAAGGGCTGCCGATAAATGTGCCGTTGAGGGCGGTGTTGCCGGTGGCATTGGTGACGGTAGTGCCGGCGCCAGCGTTGAGATTGAAGTTGTAGTAGGCGGTCAGACCGCTGGTATTGGTCGCAACGGTACCATACATCCCGGCTTTGATCTGGGCTTGGGTACGGGTGACGCTCCAGACGCGTACTTCGTCCACTATGCCGTTGAGATAGCGGGGGGCAGCGTCGGACCAGTTGCCGATGCGGAAGGTGCCCGTGGGGTTGGTGACGCCGGTGCTGATGGAGCCGTTGCTGGTGAGAGTTCCGACGCTGACCCCATTTACGTAGAGTCGCATGGAGCTGGCGTTTGTGCCGTCCCAGGCTACGGCGATGTGGTACCATATGCCGGCGGTGAGGTTGGAGCCGGGATAGCTGATGAATGAGCCGTTATTGACGTCTTTCATGCAATAAAAGGCCAGGTTGCCTCCAAAATACAGGACCTCGATGCCCTGGCTGCCGATGCTGCGGCTGAGGATTTCCATATCGCTGGTCAGGGTATTGAATTTTACCCAGGCTTCCATCGTCAAGATGTTATTGGCGTTGAGGGCGGAATTGGAGCCGCAGTCGATGTAGTTGGATGCAGAAGATGTAAAGATTACTCCATAGTTCTGTGCTTTTGAAAAGGTGATGCTAAATAAAATAATTGCGGAAGTCAGAAGGTGTCTTGAGCATTTCATATGTGACGTTTTTAATAGCGTGCATCTGAAAGCTCTTAGCAGGAAGTTGGATAAAGCGTTAAATTATCCACAAAAGACGAGCCGTAGAAGGCGTTTTGACTGCATGGGGGTATATAAGAAAAGAAGAGATCGTTTAGGGGTATTAGTTACATGGGTAGTCGTATTTAAGGGCGACGGTGGCTCCGCCGGGAGGTGTGGCTTTGGCGGAGGAGATCTTACCATTAGGCTTGAAGTCATAGGTGATGTTCAGGCCTGACTGTGTTTTGACCAGGTTTTTGCTCCGGATGGTTTCGTAGCCCTGGATAAATTGGAGGAAGTATTGGTAGTCGCCCTGCTGGCGGGGCTGGTCGGTATAGTATTCGAGGTTCTGGGTGACGCCGCTGCCGGAGATGGAGACCATGTTGCCGCCGGACCAGGCGTAGGTCGTGACGACATTGTAGCCGGCGAAGTCGGTGTAGGTCGATTTTACGAGCTGCTGTCCGTCGTATTGGTAAGTAATATTGGACCAAAGGGTTCCCTGGACGTCGGCGATATAGTGGATATTGACGGCGAGGCCGTCTTTGTTGTTGATGATGACAGAGCGGCCGTTGAAGACGCCGTTTGTGGAGGACGAGACGACGGTGCTGTCGGGGGTATAATTGATGATTCGCTGGCTGGAGCCGTCGTTTGTCTGGATGAGGCGGCCGGTTTGGTCATAGGTGAGGATGGAGATGACGGTCCGGCCGCCGCTGACGTCGATAAACTGGCTGATGGGGCAAGGGGTGGGCATGGGAACAGGCGGGGGCGGGGCGGGGTCTTTGTGACAGCCGAAGGACAGGAGGATAAGGCAAAAGGTAAGGACGCGTTTCATTTGGCGGTTTTGAGGCAAATTAGGGCGAGAATTGGGGGAAATGGGTAGGGTTTACCGTCCGGCGGGGTTAGTTTTGTTATCCGGCAGAGTTAGTTTTGTTAACGGAGTGAACGAAATGGGGCGTTTGGCGTTATATAGTGGTATGCTTCCCGTGTCAATCAATTACGTTTTATTTTAATGTGAATAAGCCGAGAGGAACTTGGGTGAAGGTGAAAATTTGGAAAAAAGTTTTTTTCAAGTAAATTCGTACCTTTGCCCTCCTTAATTTAGGTTTATTGGCATTATTTGTGTGCCCGGTCCCATTTAGTTGGGCGCTTAAATTATTGACAATCAGTAGGGTTGGATAAGACTAAAAACCGCATATTGCAATATGGCTATTAAAAAAGAAAATCGTCCACGAGCCACCTTTTCAAAAATCACTATCGGACTTGCTTCCCCCGATTCCATTCTCGAAAGGAGTTATGGTGAAGTTCTGAAGCCAGAAACCATCAACTATCGTACGTACAAGCCTGAAAGAGACGGTTTGTTCTGCGAGAGAATTTTTGGTCCCGTTAAGGATTACGAGTGTGCTTGCGGCAAGTACAAGCGGATACGCTATAAGGGGATTGTGTGTGACCGTTGCGGCGTGGAGGTCACCGAGAAGAAGGTAAGGCGTGAGCGGATGGGCCACATCAAGCTGGTGGTTCCGGTCGTTCACATCTGGTATTTCAAGTCTCTTCCCAACAAGATCGGTTATTTGCTGGGGATGAGCTCCAAGAAACTTGAAAGCATTATTTATTATGAAAGATATGTCGTGATTCAGCCCGGTATCCGTACGGACAAGGGGCAGAATTACGGGGATCTGCTGACGGAAGAAGAGTACCTGGAAATCCTGGACACCCTGCCCAAGGACAACCAGTACCTGCCTGACGAAGATCCGAATAAATTCCTCGCGAAGATGGGCGCCGAGGCGGTGCATGATCTGCTCGAGCGTATCGAGCTGGACCAGCTGTCCTTCGACCTGCGTAATGCGGCTGCGAACGAGACCAGCCAGCAACGTAAGGCGGATGCCCTGAAGCGTTTGAGCGTCGTGGAAGCTTTCCGTGACGCCAATTCCCGTATCACCAACCGCCCCGAGTGGATGGTGATGCAGTACATCCCGGTTATTCCTCCGGAACTGCGTCCGCTGGTTCCCCTGGATGGCGGCCGTTTTGCGTCTTCCGACCTGAACGACCTGTACCGCCGGGTGATTATCCGTAACAACCGTCTGAAGCGTCTGCTTGAGATCAAGGCTCCCGAGGTCATCCTTCGTAACGAGAAGCGTATGCTGCAGGAAGCCATCGACTCACTGTTCGACAACAGCCGTAAGTCCAATGCCGTTAAGGCCGAGGGCGGTCGCGCGCTGAAGTCGCTCAGCGACGTGCTGAAGGGCAAGCAAGGCCGGTTCCGTCAGAACCTGCTCGGTAAACGTGTCGACTATTCCGGTCGTTCGGTTATCGTCGTAGGTCCCGAGCTGAAGCTGCATGAGTGCGGTCTGCCGAAGGATATGGCCGCCGAGCTTTTCAAACCGTTTATCATCCGTAAGCTTATCGAGCGCGGTATCGTCAAGACGGTGAAGAGCGCCCGTAAACTAGTCGACAAGAAAGAGGCTATCGTTTGGGATATCCTCGAAAACATATTGAAGGGTCACCCGGTCATGCTGAACCGTGCCCCGACGCTGCACAGACTGTCTATCCAGGCCTTCCAGCCCAAGCTGATCGAAGGTAAGGCTATCCAGCTGCACCCGCTCGTGTGTACGGCCTTCAACGCCGACTTCGACGGTGACCAGATGGCGGTTCACGTTCCGTTGAGCAGCGCCGCGATCCTGGAAGCACAGCTGCTGATGCTGTCTTCTCACAACATCCTCAACCCGCAGAACGGTACGCCGATCACCCTGCCTTCTCAGGACATGGTCTTGGGTCTGTACTATATCACCAAGGGGCGTAGGTCTACGGCCACCGAAAAGGTGAAGGGCGAAGGCAAACATTTCTATAGCGCAGAAGAGGTCATCATCGCCTATAACGAAGGCCGTGTCGATCTGCACGCCTATATCAAGGTAAAGACGCAGGTACGCAGCAACCAGGACGTCCTGGAGAACAAGCTCCTCGAAACGACGGTTGGCCGCGTGCTTTTCAACCAGACCGTACCCACGGAGGTCGGTTTTGTGAATGCGCTGCTGACGAAGAAGTCGCTGCGTGAGATCATCGGGAACATCATCAAGTGGACGAACATCCCCAAGACGGTTAAATTCCTGGACGATATCAAGCAGCTCGGTTTCCGTATGGCGTTCCGCGGCGGTCTGTCCTTCAACATCAATGACCTGATCATCCCCGATACGAAGGAAGAGCTCCTCGAGAATGCAAAGGGTGAAGTCGATGAAGTATGGGATAACTACAACATGGGTCTGATCACGAACAACGAGCGTTACAACCAGATCGTAGACATCTGGTCCCGCGTCGATACGCGTATCACAGAGACTTTGATCCACGAGCTTGCCTCTGACAAGCAAGGGTTCAACTCCGTGTATATGATGCTCGACTCCGGTGCTCGTGGTAGCAAGCAGCAGATCAAGCAGCTGGCCGGTATCAGAGGTCTGATGGCCAAGCCCAGAAAGTCCGGCTCTACGGGTAGCGAAATCATCGAAAACCCGATTCTGTCCAACTTCAAGGGTGGTCTGAACGTATTGGATTACTTTATCTCTACGCACGGCGCCCGTAAGGGTCTGGCCGATACCGCTCTTAAAACGGCGGATGCCGGTTACCTCACCCGTCGTCTGGTGGACGTCGCTCAGGACGTGGTCATCACCGAAGAGGATTGCGGTACTTTGAGAGGTATTGCTACTTCCGCGCTGAAGGACAATGAAGACATCGTAGAACCATTATATGATCGGATCCTGGGACGTACATCTCTGCATGACGTGTATGATCCTGCAACGGATACGCTGCTGGCTTCTGCCGGTGAGCAGATCACCGAAGAGATCGGCAAGGCGATCGAAGACGCGGGTATCGAAACGGTGGAAATCCGTTCGGTGCTGACTTGCGAAAGCAAGCGCGGTGTGTGCGTGAAGTGCTACGGTAAGAACCTGGCAACGGGTTACACTACCCAGAAGGGTGATGCGGTCGGTATCATCGCCGCTCAGTCCATCGGTGAGCCCGGTACACAGCTGACACTGCGTACTTTCCACGTGGGTGGTGTTGCGGGCAGCGCCTCGGTTGAATCTACTATGATCGCCAAGTTCGAAGGCACCATCCAGTTCGATGGTCTTCGTACGGTAACGGCGCAGAATAACGAAGGCAACCCTGTTCAGGTCGTTATCGGCCGTACGGGTGAAGTTCGTATCATGGACGTGAAGAACGACCGTCTGCTGGCTACCAACAACGTACCTTACGGCGCTATCCTGAGCGCGAAGGATGGTCAGAAGGTCGCGAAGGGTGAAGTGATCTGTGCGTGGGACCCCTTCAACAACGTCGTTGTTTCAGAAATCGCGGGTAACGTCAAGTTCGATGCTGTTATCGAAGGTATCACCTACCGGGAAGAAGCGGACGAACAAACCGGTCACCGTGAGAAGGTGGTTATCGAAACCAAGGACAAGACGAAGATTCCTTCTATCAATATCGAGGGTAACAAGGAAATCAAATCTTATAACCTGCCCGTAGGCTCGCATATCATCATCGAGGAAGGTGACGAGGTGAAGGCTGGTCAGGTAATCGTGAAGATTCCGCGCGTACTCGGTAAGCTGCGGGACATCACGGGTGGTCTGCCTCGTGTAACGGAGCTTTTCGAAGCGCGTAACCCGGGCAACCCTGCGATTGTGAGTGAAATCGACGGTGTAGTAGCCTTCGGTAACATCAAGCGTGGTAACCGTGAGATCATCGTAGAAGCCAGGGATGGTGTGATCAAGAAATACCTGGTTCCGCTGACCCGCCAAATTCTGGCGCAGGACGGTGACTTTGTGAAGGCTGGCTCCCAGCTTTCCGATGGCCAGGTTGCTCCTGCCGACATCCTCTCCATCAAGGGTCCGTTCGCCGTACAAGAGTACGTTGTGAATGAAATCCAGGAAGTATATCGCTTACAGGGTGTGAAGATCAACGA
The DNA here is from genome assembly GCA_018267545.1 of Bacteroidota bacterium. GTDB lineage: Bacteria > Bacteroidota > Bacteroidia > Chitinophagales > Chitinophagaceae > Puia. The sequence goes on along the minus strand of JAFDYG010000502.1, from coordinate 48,723 downwards.
CAAGCACATCGAGGTGATCGTTCGCCAGATGATGCGTAAGCTGACGATCGTAGACCCAGGTGATACGCGTTTCCTCGAAGAAGATACGGTCGATAAATTCGATTTCCTCGAAGAAAACGATTGGATCTTCGACAAGAAGGTGGTTACGGATCCAGGCGAGTCTGGCAAGCTGAAAGCGGGTCAGATCGTAAGTCTGCGTGAAGTAAGAGAAGAGAACTCGATCCTGCGTCGTAACGATAAGAAGCTGGCTGAATTCCGGGATGCCAACGCTGCCACTTCGGCTCCGCTGCTCCTCGGTATCACAAAGGCTTCGCTGGGTACGCAAAGCTGGATTTCGGCGGCGTCCTTCCAGGAAACGACGAAGGTGCTGTCTTCTGCGGCTATCCAGGGTAAGAGCGACGACATGCTCGGTCTGAAGGAGAATGTTATCACTGGTCATCCGATCCCGGCTGGTACGGGTCTGCGTGACTTCGAGAACATGATCGTAGGCTCCAAGGAAGAGTATGAGCTGCTGCAGACGACTCGCGAAGCGATGCAGTTCGATGAAGAAGAATAGCTTTCGCCGTGGCTCGGGCTTCTGGCCCGAGGGCGGAACGGAATGTTAAAAAATATGAAAGTAGGGGGTAAAAAGCCCCCTACTTTTTTTTTGTGCCGGCGGCTAAGCCTATATTCGCATCACATTATGAAGCAAACTTCTACCATTTTAGCTATCGTTGCCATCGCACTGGCCGCTATTCTTTACTTCGTTCAGTCCCGTCAGATCCAGGAATTGAAGAAGCAGTCTTCGCCCGTCGAGAAGAAGTCTACGGAACCTTCCGGCTTTAAGATCGCTTATTTCGATATCGATTCTTTGCAGACGAAGTCCGACCATTTCAAGGCGGCGCAGATCGAGGTGAAGGCAAAGGAAAACGATATGAACCAGGAGCTGAGCAGCATGGACCGCGCCAACCAGAAGAAGATCGAAGGCTGGAGGCAGAAGCAGAGTACGATGACACAGGCGGAAGGCGAGCTGGCCAACCGGGAGTACCAGGAGATGGTACAGGCGATGCAGAGCCGGAAGCAGTCGCTGGAGCAGGAGCTTTATAAGAAGACGGAGGATCTGAAGACGACGATTCGCCGGGAGATCGAGGAGTTTCTGAAGGAATACAATAAGGACAAACACTACTCGTATATCTTCGCGTATGACCCTAGTTCCTTTATTTACAATAGGGATTCTTCATATGATATTACGCCCGACCTGGTTCAGGGATTGAATGCCAAGTATGCTGCAGAAAAGAAGAAATAGGGCGTAAACGCCCCTATTTCGGGGAGGTGGGCAAGGCTTGCCGAATGCCTTGATTTACTTATCTTGTGTCCCTACCGGGGCACCGGACAAAACCACCTCTACATGGCAGAATCAACCAAACCAACTACGCTTAAACCTACACTTGGATTACTGGATGGGACAATGATCGTTGCGGGGTCAATGATCGGGTCCGGTATTTTTATCGTCAGCGCAGATATTACCCGGAATGTCGGCAGTGCCGGCTGGCTCATCTTCGTATGGGCGATCACGGGTTTTATGACCTTGTCGGCAGCCGTCAGCTATGGCGAGCTGAGTGGCATGTACCCGAAGGCTGGGGGGCAGTATGTCTATCTGAAAGAAGCGTACAACCCGCTGACGGGATTTCTGTATGGATGGAGCTTCTTTGCGGTGATACAGACCGGGACCATTGCGGCCGTGGGTGTGGCGTTTTCGAAATTTGCCGGATATTTCTTTCCACCGCTGGAGCTGAAGGACGAGAATATACTATTCGCCCTGGGTTCTTTTAAAGTATACTATGCGCAGATCGTGTCGATCATCCTGATTATCTTTCTTACCTATGTCAATACCCGGGGGATCGAAGGCGGTAAATGGATCCAGCGGATCTTCACCTTTACGAAGCTGTTTTCGCTGTTCGGACTGATTATCCTGGGGCTGCTGATTGCCGCCAATGGCGAGGTCTGGAAGCACAATTGGATGGACGCCTGGAATATACACCGGCTGATCCAGGACAAGGGCACCGAAGCCATTACGGGAAGCAGTCCGATCATGGGGCTGGCCGTGCTGGGGGCGATTGCTGCGGCGATGACGGGGTCTATCTTTTCGAGCGACGCATGGAACAACGTGACATTTGTCGCGGGGGAGATGAAGAACCCGAAGCGAAATATCGGGCTGAGTCTTTTCCTGGGGACGCTGATCATAACCGTCATTTATGTCTCCGCGAATTTGATGTATCTGAGCGTGATGCCGCTGGACCAGATCGCTTCGGCGCACCAGGACCGGGTGGCGGTAGGAGCGGCGAGGATCATCTTTGGGAATGTAGGGACCTATGTGATTGCGGTGATGATTATGATTTCGACCTTTGGTTGTAATAATGGGTTGATACTGGCTGGCGCTCGTGTTTACTATACGATGGCGCAAGACGGTCTTTTCTTCGAGAAGGCGGGGAAATTAAATAAGAATGCGGTGCCGGGATGGGCGCTTTGGGCGCAGTGTGTGGTGGCAGCCGTCTTGTGTTTGAGCGGTAAGTATGGGGACCTGTTGGATATGATTTCTTTCGTCGCGGTGTTTTTCTATGCGCTGACGGTGCTTGGTATTTTTGTCCTGCGTAGAAAGCAGCCGAATGTGGAGAGGCCGTATAAGGCATTTGCTTATCCTTTATTGCCCGCGATTTATATAACTTTGGCCCTGATATTCTGCGTGGCGTTGATCATTCAAAAACCCCTGTATGCAACATGGGGAGCGGTCATCGTCCTGGTGGGGATACCTCTCTACTATGTGGCAGTGTCGAGGAAAAATAGCTAGTATGACGGATTTTAAGGAGTTATTTGCCGGATTTGGAACCATCAAGGCAGGGGTTATAGGTGACCTTATGCTGGATACGTATTTGTGGGGTCATGTGGAGCGGATTTCTCCGGAGGCGCCGGTGCCTGTGGTTTCGCTGGACCGAAGGGAATATCGTATCGGCGGGGCGGGGAATGTGGCGTTGAATCTGGCTTCGCTGGGGGCTCGCGTGAGTGTTTTCTCGGTGCTTGGCAAGGATGGAGATGGTAAGGCGCTGGAGGGGATGCTGGAAGAGCAGGGCATCGATGTTTCTTACCTGGCGCGGAGCACGGGGCGGATAACGACGAATAAGGCGCGGGTGATGGGGCGGAATCAGCAGATGATGCGATTAGACTCCGAGACGACGGCTGATTTATCCGTGACCGAAGAGGACGAGCTGCTGGGACAGTTCCGGAGCTATCTGGAGCGGGAGAAGCCGCAGGTGATCATTTTCGAAGATTATAACAAGGGAGTGCTGACGGCGCGCGTGATCCATGAGGCTATCAGCCTTTGTCAGCTTCATGGGATTATTACTGCTGTGGACCCTAAGCGAAAGAATTTTTTCTCCTATACGGGTGTGACGATCTTCAAGCCGAACCTGAAAGAAGTGCGTGAGGGTTTGAATTTATTGCTGGAAGATGTGCACCTGCCGGTTTTGCGGCATATCCACGAGCTGCTGGCCGAGAAGATGAATCATGAGATCTCCTTTATCACCCTATCCGAGAAAGGGGTGTTTTATCAAAAGGGCAGCTCCGCCGAGCAGATCAAATCGCACCTGCGCAATATCGCGGACGTGTCGGGGGCTGGAGATACGGTGATAGCCGTGGCTTCGTTGGTCTATGCGGCGACCGGGGATGTGCGGCTGATGGCGGAGGTCGCCAATATTGCCGGTGGGCTGGTTTGTGAGGAGGTGGGTACGGCGGCGATCGACAAGGCGCGTTTGCTACAGGAGTGCGGAAGGTTGCTGGCGTAGGCGACGCGCGGCTCAATTGATCGTATTCAATGATTTAGCCCTGCAGTTAGTGACTGTTTAAACATCTAGAGATATTCTTCGTAAATCTCAGGGGATAATTTTTATAGTTTTACCGGTCAAAAAATAAAAAACGCTATGTCGAGGTTTACACTCGCGATCCACGGCGGGGCCGGTACGATCCTAAAAGAAGATATGACTCCTGAATTGGAATTGGCTTATTTGGAAGGGCTGCAGCAGGCGATGAATGCCGGGTATGCGGTGCTGGAGCAGGGCGGTTCTGCCTTGAATGCCATCAAGGCGACGATCGTCATGTTAGAAGACAATATGCTCTTCAATGCCGGCCGGGGCTCGGTCTTTACCAAGAAGGGCGTACAGGAGATGGACGCGGCCGTGATGGACGGGTCGTCGCTGGAAGCGGGAGCGGTTACGGGCGTCCGTAACGTGCGCAACCCGATCGAGCTGGCGATGGAAGTGATGCAGAACAGCAACCACGTATTTCTCAGCGGGAAGGGCGCCAGCGACTTTGCGATCAAGCAAGGGATCAAGCTGGAGCCGGACGAATATTTCTTCTCTCAGTTCCGGTATGACCAGTGGAAGGCGATCCGCGACAGCGACACCTATTCGCTGGACCATACGCACCAGCGGCTGGAAGAGCTGATGCGGGATAAAAAATTCGGGACCGTAGGGGCGGTGGCTTGCGACCAGCAGGGGAACATTGCCGCGGCTACCAGCACGGGCGGGATGACGAACAAGAAATATGGCCGGATTGGGGACTCTCCGATCATTGGGGCAGGAACTTATGCCAATAATACAACTTGTGGCATATCTTGCACCGGCCACGGCGAGATGTTCATCCGGGCGGTTGCGGCGCATGACGTGAGCTGTCTGATGGAATACAAGGGGCTGAGTCTGCAGAAAGCGATGGAGGTTGTGGTGCACGATAAATTGATGGCCATCGGGGGAGAGGGCGGTATGATCGGAGTCGATTCCGAAGGTAATGCGGCGCTGGTCTTCAATAGCCAGGGGATGTACCGGGGATATAAGAGCAGTGATGGGAACGAGGTCGTGGCGATCTATAAATAATTATGAAAAAGTACGCTGTTATTGTTGCCGGTGGCAACGGGTCGAGGATGGGTAGTGCGGTGCCGAAGCAATTTCTTTTATTGCGCGACAAGCCGGTATTGTGGTATACGCTGGAGACGTTCCTGGAGGCTTATGCCGATCTGGAAGTGATACTTGTCGTGCCGGAGGAACATGTCGAGGCTTCGCGGGTGGTGGTGGATGCGACGCGGGCCCCGCAGCGGGTGCGGCTGACGATGGGAGGGACCACGCGGTTTTATTCGGTGCAGCGGGGACTGGCGCTGATAGAGGGGGAGGCGGTGGTTTTTGTGCAGGATGGGGTGCGTTGCTTGACGACGAAAGAATTGATATGGCGTTGTTATGAGCAGGCGGTGTCGTTGGGTTCGGCGATACCTGCAGTGGCATCGAAGGATAGCGTGCGGCTGGTAAAGGGAGAGGGAAGCGAGGTGCTTGACCGTAGCCGGGTCAAATTGGTACAGACGCCGCAGACGTTTTTGAACTCTATCCTGGTCCCTTCTTATCATGTCGAGTTCCGCGAAGAGTTTACGGATGAGGCAACGGTGGTGGAGGCTGCTGGGCATGCCGTGCATCTGGTCGAGGGAGATGTCAATAATATCAAGATTACTACGCCGATCGACCTGGTTATTGCGGAAAAATTACTCGCGTAATTCCCAGAGGAGGTTCTTCCAGGAGCCGGGTACGGAGACTTGAACGTAATACTGGTGGAGGAAGGCTTCCCATTTGCTTCGAGCCGATTGGTCCCGCCAGTCGAAGTCGGAATAATAGATAATATATCGGGTCCGGTGGCCGCGAAGGTCGATCATGATTCTGTCCAGCTCTTTGTGGCTGGCGTCCCATCCGTCGTACCATGCCCAGAATTGGTGGTAGATCCAGTGGGAGGGAGATAGGATGTGGAATTTATTGTAGGCGTATACCCAGTTGTTATCCCCCAGAATATATAGCTTATAGTCTTCGTGGTTTTGTGCGAAGGGCTGCTGCTCGAGGTATTTGAACTCGGGGTAGGCTTCGACCATGTCCTTGTTTTTGAGGGACAGGTGGGTGGCGTGCTGGAGGGCGTTGTACAGGGGCAGGATGCAAAGCAGGAAGCCGAAGAGGGCCTGGAGTTTCTTTTCCGTTAGGAAACTGTTTTGTTGGAAGGCGGCAAATGTGAGGAGGGGTATGGCTGCGGAAAGGGGCAGGTAGTAGTAGTAAAATGCGGGTCCTGCTTTGCCTGAGAGGTATTGGGGTGAGAAGGCGAGGAAGGTGCTTAGGAGGGTGGCGATTAGGAGGCGTTTGTTTGTGGGGGCTTTGGTGAGGCCTTTGCCTTTGGTCAGCAGGGCGGCGCAGCCGAGGGTTAGGGCTATGAGCAGGGGCATCTCGGAGTCGGTGGCGTGCAGGCCGCTTTTGATGGAGCGGTAACGTTCGGCGGCGGAGGGTGGGGCGTGGGTATACCAGGAGAGATTGAAAGAGAGGGCGTCCTTCCAAAAGATGGCCAGGCTGTGGTGGAGGCTGAAGTAGGAAAGGATGAGGGTAGTGGTGAGGATGAAGCCTATGGCCAGGTGGCCCCAGCGGCGTGCGGTGGTTTCGGAAAATAGGGTGTAGGCGAGGAAGGGGAGCAGCGGTAAAATTTGATCCTGCTGCATGAATAGGATCAGTGCGGTCAGCAGGCCCATCCAGAAATAGCGGAGGCGGTTATTGCCGAGGAGTAGGCAGAAGAAGATCAGCTGGAAGATGGCGGTATAGGCTCTTGTCATGCCGACGCCGAAACAAACGAGGTAGTTGCGGATTAGCAGGTTGAAGAGCAGCGGGAGCAGCCAGGCAAATGCCAGCTTGTATTGCCGGCAGGTCTGGAAGAAAAGCCAGGTGGCAAGTGTCACGAGAGTTGTGTCGATCAGCCAGAGGCCCCAGGGGCCGAAGTAGTTTAAAAAGAAGATCAGGGGTGGTTTGTGGTCGAAGAGGTCTCGGTAGGGCACGCCTCCCTTGGACATTAGCATGCCGGCGTAGCCGAAGATTTCCTTATCGTCGTAGAACATATCGACCGGCGGGATGTACATCAGTGACAATAACAGGCTCGCGCTCAGAAGCAGGAGGGGCTGTAGTTGTTTTTTTTGATGTATGTCGTAGGTCGTATTCATTTTTATCGTTTGAATAGGCGGACGGGCCAGGGTAGGTTGTTGTGCCGGAAGAAAAAGTATGGCTGATCGATGGAGCCGAAGTTCGCATAGAAATGGGCGATGCCTGGTTGTTCGGAGCCTTCGAAGTCGAGGACGAGTCTGCTTCCGGCCCATTCCTGGATCAGGCGGTCCAATAAGAAGTGGTTTGCTTCTTTTTTTCGGCCAGCCGGCAGGGTGGTGGACTGGAGCAAATATAGTCTGTGGGCGTCACGGAGCAATAGGGCCGTGGCTAGTATTTGTCCCTGGGGGTCGACGGCGGCGCGGAGGAGGAGTTGTCCTTGCTGTTGCATTTGCCGGCATATTCGTCCGAAATTTTTATAGTCTGCGGGCCGGAAATAGGGCAGTCTCGATGCATAGTGTTCCCGGTAGCTGTCGAGGGTTTCCTCCAGGGAAATGTCCTGGAGATAGTCCAGGGTGTTTGCCAGCTTGAGATTTCGGACGAGGTCTTTTTTATAATTGGCGGCAAGCTGCTCGTAGGGGGCGTCGAGGGATAGTATGAAATTGACGCGTCGAGTCAGACCGGGTTTGGGGTTCTGGTAGTTGAGGTCCAGCTCGGCGAGGCGGATGTGGGTTTGTAAACGATCGAGGAAGGGGTCGACGATCGAGGGGGAGACAGACGATCCAAAGACGCCCAGCTGTTGGGTAAAGGCGGGCTGGCAGGCATAGCGCAGACCCCATTTGCGTCGCCAGGGAATAGGCATGACGGCTTCGTAATCGTTTAGCACGAGGGCGTCCCACTGGCCTTCGGCCATATGATCGAGATAAAAGGCGTGTGCGTATATGAGCTGGTTGGCCGACTGCTGGATGCACAGGTCCCAGCGCCCGGTGTCGATCTGATGTCGTTTGAGGTATTGAATATGGGGAGTGCCCTCGTTCATCTTTACAGCTGAATATTTCCCAAAAGTTTTTTAAAGTCGATGTTCTGGATGTCCAGGCTAAAGGAGATGCGTTTCAGGAAAGTATCCTGATCGGGCACGGTTTTTAGCTGGTCCCTGAAGTCTTTGCTGTAGAACAGGGGAACGTAGATGCGGACGAAGTCCTTGACCAGAGAGAGCTGCAGACCGGCGACATAGAGAAAATGGCTGGTGGGGGGATTGTTCTGCCAGGCTTCGGAATACGTGCCAAGGTCCAGGAATGCTTTTAGGGGCAGCCATTCGGGGACTATTCCCTTCGGGAGCGTTGTGGTCATATTTAGTGACGCTATCCAGTTATCCGAACGGCCCTGGAGGTCCTGGAAGAGGTCGGTCCGGAGGTGAAGGTTTCCGTCGCGCAGCATAATCTGCTGGCTGGTGGCGCCGGTAAATTCGGTGCGGCCCAGGAAGTAATTTCCATAGGTATAGTCCTCTTCGCCTCTTACGGCGGTGAGCTTGGGTTGGAAGCGCTCGAGGCCTTCGTTGGCGGCGGGGTTTCCGATGTATCCGAATTTTGCGCCAAAGATTCGTACGTCGAGGCCGCCGCCCTTTTCGTAGTTGAAGAAATAGTTTCCGGTTAGATTCACGCGGTAGAAGGAGGCGGCTTGCTGGACCTGTAGCTGGGCCTTGTAGGGATAGAGGACGCGGGTGTCTTTTATGTCGAGGCTAAGCTGGTTGAGGTAGCGGAAATTGTATTTTCCTTTTATGGGATAGTAGAGGGAGTCGATGGAGCTTTGCAGGTACTTATCGAGGAACCGTTCACCGATCAGGTACGTCTTCCATTCGAGGGAGGTCTCCTGGGTGCTTCTGGGGTTGTGGTTCGGAAAGGTAAAGCGGAGGGTTGGGGTAACGCGGTAGTAGCCACCGTAGAGCTGCTGGTTGTTGCTGTCGAGGCGGGCGATGGAGGAAAAGCGTTCGCCGTAAAGGGAGGCGGTTATTTTCCGGAAGCCATGGTTGGGGCGGAATGTATAGCTGAGGTTGCCGATGCCGTTTAGCTGGTGGCTACCGGTGGCGTATAGGGGTGCAATGAGGAACTGAAAGGGAGTGGGGGGAAGGTTGTAGTTGTGAATGATTGCTCCGAGCATTACTTTGTCGTACTTGTTGCCCCAGATTGCGGGAATAATATTGATATACTCGTATTTGTCGGTGTTGTTATAGTTGTAGAGAAAGGCGGCTTTTAGTGTTTTATGTTGTGGGGGTGTCAGCGGGCCTTTTCGGTCGATAAGGGAGAAGAGATCGGAGCTGCCGAAGACGTTTTTAAAGTCTTCGGGGTAGGGGTGCTTGAATTGCCAGCGGCGGTAGTATTCGTGCATGGCGCTGTCGAAGAGGGGGGCGCCGAGGTTTTTTTCGAGGAGAGTTAGCCAGTTGCCGGTTTTTGTATAGGCGGTGGTGAAGTAGTTGATTTTTGTGAACTCTTCTGATGAGGTCGAGATGGGCTGGTCTTGTTTTGTTGCGGTGGCGATGCCGAGATACCATTGGTCGGGTGCGGGTGGGAGCTTGTTTTCGAAATAGTCCTTGTGTGTGGGCTTTCCGTATTTTTTCGCTTCGTAGCGGCGGTCGTAGTAGGTGTTGAGACCTTCGTCCATCCAGGGGTAGCGTCGCTCGTTGCTGGCGAGGATGCCGTAGAACCAGTTGTGGCCGACTTCGTGCTCGATGGTGAGGTCGAGGTCTTTGGGGCTGTCTTCGGGTTCGTTGATGGCGGTGATGGTGGGGTATTCCATGCCGCCGGTCATGCCCATTTTTGTTTCGACGGCGGTGACGGTGTTGTAGGGGTATTCGCCGATGGCGGCGCTGCGGAAGCGGACGGCGTCTTTTATGAAGGTGAGGCTTTGTTTCCAGGCCTGGGGGGCGTCGGGGGTGTAGTAGGAGTATACGTGGATGGTTCGTCCGGAGGGGAGCTGGAGGGTATCATGATTGGTTTTGAAGCGGCGGTCGGCGAACCAGGCGAAGTCGTGGACGTGGTCCTGGGCGTAGCGGAGGGTTTTAGTTTTGCCGTTGGGTTCGTTGGATTGGAGGTCGCCGGTGGCGGCTACGACATAGGTTTGGGGGAGAGTGATGCGGACGTCGAAGGAGCCAAATTCGCTATAGAATTCGCCCTGGTCGAGGTAGGGGATGGGGTGCCATCCCTGGCGGTCGTAGACGGCGGGTTTGGGGTACCATTGGGTGATCTGGAAGGCTCCTTTGCGGTAGCCTCCGCGGGAGAAATTATAGGGTAATTGGACGTGGAAGGGGGTGGAGAGGGTCGTTTGGCTTCCGGGCGGCAGGGGTTTGGGGAGGACGACCTTGATGATGTCGATGTATTGGGGGTGGTCTTCCATCCGGGCGGACTGGCCGTCGGCGCGGAAGTCGAGGCGGTTCATGTAGCCTCTTTGCTGTTTATTGGAGAAGTAGAAGTCGGTGCGGCCGTTGCCGAGGAGCTGTTCGCTAAAGGCGGTGCGGTCGTTTTTGAAGGCGTTGGGCCAGCAGTGGATCCAGATGAAGGGGAGGGAATCGGGGGAGTTGTTGGTGTATTGGATTTTTATGAAGCCATCGAGGGAGCGTTGGGCGTCGTCGAGGGTGACGTCGATGGTGTAGTGGATGTCTTGTTGAAAATATTGTTGGGCGGAGCTTTTTAGGGCGCCGCAGAGTATGATCAGAAGGAGTAGCAATTTGTTCATGTCGAATTATCGGCCCTGTCCCATGAAAATGATCCTAAGCGTGTGGAGCATGATCTTCAGATCGAGAGCGATGGAAATATTCTCGATGTACATCAAATCGAATTTCATGCGCTCGAGCATTTCCTCGATATTCTCCGCATAGCCAAACTGGATCATCCCCCAGGAGGTTAGGCCCGGCTTTACTTTTAACAGATAACGAAAATACGGAGTACGGAGATATAATTGATCAATATAATATTCGCGTTCGGGGCGGGGGCCAACGAGGCTCATTTCGCCCTTGATGATGTTCCACAGCTGGGGGAGCTCGTCGATGCGCCACTTGCGCATGGTGCGACCCCAGGGAGTGATACGGGGGTCTTGCAGAGATGAGAGGGCGGGGCCGTCTTTCTCTGCGTCGGGGTGCATGGAACGGAATTTATAGATCATGAACCTCCTGCCCTTGTAGCCAATCCTTTCCTGCTGATAGAAGATGGGGCCTTTCGAGGAGAAGCGGACGCGGAGGGCGGAGTAGAGCATCAGGGGGGATAGCAGGATTAGGCCGGTAACGGCGAGGCATACGTCAAGCAGGCGTTTGCAGTTTTGCTGCCATTCGGGCATCAGGCCGGTATGGATATCGGATAAGATGGCTCCGAGGACATTGCTGGTCCGTACCGAGCCGGAGAGGATGTCGAGCGTGCTGGGCAGGATTTTGATTCGGACGTCCTTATTGCTGAGCTTTTCTACGATGGCTTCGACGTCTTCCTTGGAGGAGCGTTCGAGCGCGACGACGACGAGCTGGATGTCGTGCTTGTCGATGGTTTCTTCTATATGCTCTGCGTCGCCCAGCTCCGGGAGGTAGCGGGCGATGCCGTTGTTTTGATGATGTAAGTGACTGACAAAACCGGCATAGTGATAGCCGGAGGAGAGAAGGCCTTCTCGTGAGTCTTTATAGACGCGGGTGGCGATGGAGTCGTTGCCGACCAGGAGTGTATTGAATACGACCTGGCCTTTGGTGACCTGTTCGCGGACGAAGTTGAGGATTAACAAGCGTCCGGTCAGAGTCAGCAGAACGTGGGAAAAGAGAAAGACGAAATAAGTCTGGTAGAAATAGTGATAGTCTTTTACGGGATCGTTGATGACGATGGCGAAGAAGACGGTAGTGCAGCCGATGAGGCTGTAGGTGAATGTGTACGTGGCTTCGCTCAGCCGGGATTTTTGGTAGAGTGAGCGATAGGTGCCCATGAGGGTATAGAGGGCGAGCCAGCCCAGCGGGATGGTAATCGTACCGAGCCAGAAGCGTTGGGTGAGGAACAGCCTGTGGTTATGATAGATGGGTTCCGAGAGCAGGATGCGCCGGGTGAAATGGAAGATGATGGACGACACCAGGGCGGTGATGTAGTCGTTCAGGATATACCATAGGATAGAGACGGTATGAGGCTTCTTCGAAAAGGGCATATTCGAATCAGGTGTTGATCGTATTGTGTTTTATCTTTTGCAAAATTTGGTGAGCGATGTCCATTGCCCTGAAACCATCTACTTCAGAAACGCGCGTCGGCGTATTGGACAGTATGGCTTCGCAGAATTTTTCCAGCTCCATCTTTATGGCGTTTACTTCCGGTACAGAAGGATTGGAAAGCGCGATTGTTTTTTTACCGTTGGGGGTCTCGATATCGAAGGAGAAGACGTCCAGATCCTGGGGGGTCTTCAGCTTGATAATTTCGGTTTTCTTGTTCAGAAAATCGATACCAATATAGGCATCTTTCTGGAATAGTCGCATTTTCCGCATCTTTTTCATCGAGATGCGGCTCGAGGTGAGATTGGCTACGCAGCCGTTATTGAACTCGATCCGGACGCTGGCGATATCGGGGGTATCGGTCATAACGGCGACGCCGCTTGCCGATATGCTTTTGACCTCGCTTTTGACCAGGCTGAGGATGATATCGATGTCATGGATCATCAGGTCGAGGATGACGCTCACTTCGGTACCGCGGGGATTGAACTGGGCCAGACGGTGTACCTCGATAAAGAGGGGGTTGAGGGTAACGGATTCGAGGGCCAGGTAAGCGGGGTTGAAGCGTTCGACGTGTCCCACCTGGAGCTTGACGTTGGATTCGCGAACCAGCTGGACGAGCTCACGGGCTTCATCCATCGTGCCCGCTAAGGGTTTTTCGACGAATACGTGTTTGCCCTTACGGATTGCTTTTTCGCAAAGGCCAAAGTGGAGGGGTGTGGGTGCGACGACGTCGATGAGGTCGCAGGCGTCGATGAGACTATCGGGATTGGTGAAGCGGGGCAGCTTGTATTTTTCGATGACTTCGCCGGCGATGGCGTCGTCGGGGTCATAGAAGCCGACGAGCTCGGCTACTTTTATTTCCTTCCAGTTGTTCAGGTGAAACTTCCCCAGATGGCCTACTCCAAAAACCCCGACTTTAAGCATTTACTTAATTTTTATTCGGCCCCAAACCTACGCTAAAATGACGAAATCCCTTTAAAGGGATTTCAATCACTTGTGCGAATGTGGTTTAGTCTACCTGGTTATATAAGAATTTGTTCCAATGAGCCGGGGCCGCATGTACTTTATCAGGTTTCTGAATGTAAAGGGTATATCCTGGCTTGGGAATATTTTAGTCTTGATGATCTGCCTGAAGGTCAGCAGGAAGATGGGAATATAGAGCAAGATCAGGACGTAGTAGTAAACGGCGTATGTATTCATGAAAATGGTCCGGATACAGAGGCCGTCTGCTTTTTCTGTGCCCATGGTTAGATTGAGCACGCCCTTGATGGCGGGGAAGAGGACGGGAACTTTCGACCAATTGGTATAGCGCACCTCTTCGTATCTATATTGGAAATCGTAATTCCTGGGGACTTGTTTGGAATAGTAGGCCCAGTCGTTTTGTACGTCGGCAAAGCTCGCCAGGCGGGAGTCGGGACGGACGAAAGATTGGTTAAAGGTGGGGTCGAGGACCACCCAGTGTTTGCCGGTAAAGGCTTCTACGACGTTGTGAGCGCCAAAGTAGCCATAGGCCTTCATCTGTCCGATTCGAACCGGGTAGTGATAGGTACCGATGATACGGGCCAGGACTTGTGAATAGGCTCCGCAGGCTCCTTTGGTCGTCATGAGATCGACGGCGGTGGAGTGGAAGAGGCTGGCTTCGGGGCCGAGATCGGTGGCGGCGGTGTTGAATGTCGAGAGTCTGGGATTCATCAGCTGATAGCACACATTCATCGACTTGACAAGAACCGAATCGGGGGTGTCGTTGGTGTCGATTTGTGCGTCGATGCTTGTCTTGATACTCGAAAAGAGACCATTCTCATATGATGCTTCCATTTTAAAGTAGAACATGGAGGCAAGAATGAATCCGTTGAAGAACATCAGGAAGTATAAATTCCTGAAGGCTTTCTTAATGATAAGGAAGGGGTACCTGAATCCCATGGTTTTTCGTATAAGGTTGGTTTTAAAAGGTCGGTAAGCAGGATAATGGTTTCTTTCAGAAATTACTATGTACTATCGTATAACGCCTAATGAAGGTTTTATTGTTCGTACGACGGGGGTTTACCAGCTAAAATGTCCTATCGTCCAAGCTGGTTTAAAATACGGGTAAAAAGTCTATTGGAGATTATACTATTTGCTCATATAAGTTAGCTTTTGGGGACCGATGCCGGTAGCTTTTAGGGCTTTCCAAGCTTTGGGGAGGCGGGAGGGGAGCTGGACGATACCTTCGCTATTGATTTCCAATCCTATAAAGCCATTTAGCACGGCCTGGAGCATCCCTCCGGCTCCGGTTGCGAAGTAGGGGTTATTTCCGGTCGCGGTTTCGGCGATGACGCCAAAGGGGGGGCGGAGATTGGGTGTATAGCCGTTTTTAAAGGCCGTCAGCGCCTTGTCGGGGAGGCCGAGGCGGGCGTATAGGATGGTAAAGATGGCGTGGGTCATTGCCGGTCCTTCTCCGACCCGGGGCTCGTAATAATCGAGGTCTTTCCGGATGGCGGCGGGGCTGGTGACTTCTTTTAGCGGATAGGCGAGGAGATTGACGTCGGCTTGCTTGATGGGCTCGCCGTTGTAGCTGGCGTGCTCGCGGGTGACGCCGTCGGGGAAGCGGAGAATGGGGATATTGTTCCGGACGTTGGTCCAGTCGGGGTCGGGAGTAAGGCCGAGGACGCGGGCTGCTTCGGTGGCGTATTGCAGATTGGCCCGGGCGGCGGCGTTGGTAAAGGCGTTGTTGTCGATATTCTCGGCCCATTCGTCCGCGGCTACGACGTTTTTGATGTCATAGTGTCCGGGGCCGTTGCGTTCGACCCGGCTGGTCCAGAAGTCGGCGGTGGCTTGTAGAAGAGGGTATCCCTTCTCCTTTAGCCAGCTCTTGTCCCGGGTTACGCAGTAGTAATTCCAGGCGGCGATGCCCACGTCGGCGGTGATATGGTGCTCAAAAGGCCCGCTGAGGGCCCATACGGGTGTCTCTTCGTTGCCGCTGGCGGCGCTTTCCCAGGGGAACATCGCTCCTTTGTAGCCGTGGCTGGAGGCGTTGCGCATGGCGGCGGGCAGACGCTGATAACGGTATTCCATGAGCGAAGCGGCGATCTTTGGCTGTAGCAGCAGCAAAGCGGGATACATCCAGAGCTCGGTATCCCAGAAAGTATGGCCGTTGTAGCCGAGGCCGCTGAGGCCCATGGGGGAGAGGCTATAGGAGGTGCCTTCGCGGGCGAAGGAATAGAGGTGGTAGATCATGAGCCGGACCTCGCGCTGGGTGATGTCGTCGCCTTCGATCTGGATATCGCTCCGCCACAGGGAATCCCAGGCGGCAGTATGGTCCTTGATGAGCTGGCGGCTACCCTGTAGGGTGGCGAAGAGGGTCAGGCGTTCGGCTTCGTTGAGCGGGTCGTCGTTATGGGCGGAGGTGAGAGTCGAGCCGGCGACGGAGAAGTGATAAGTCGTTCCGGCGCTGAGGCGTTTCTTGAATTTGAGCAGGTGCATGTTGTTGTCCCACATCTCGTGGATGACGGAGGGTTCGGAGCCGTGGGGCTCGTCGAAGAGGAAGCTGTTTGACGCTGCCATGAGGAGCTTGCCGGTTGGGCTTTTGGCCGTGGAAGTCAGCAGCGAGATAGTGACGTGCGGGCGGTCTATCTCGTTATAATAGTTCTCGACGTCCTTTAGCATGTCGGGGGCTTCCATGACGCTGGCGGGGACGATCTCGATGTCTTTGCGGGCGGTGATGGATACGTCGACGAGGGCTGTGTAGGGCAATTGTCTTAGCGAATACCAGGTATAGGAGACGGTTGCTTTGTCCTGGTATTCGAAGGTAGTGGTGAGGCAGGCGCGCTTCATGTCGAGGGATTGTTGCAGATGCGTGACCTGTTTATTGCTTTCGATGCGGCGGCCGTCTATGTCGAGGTAGAGGTTGACGAAGTTGAATGTTTTTAGGATATTGCTGACGCGGCCGCGGCCGTAGAGGTCGAAGGCGCCGTTGAGGACGACGTCTTTTGCTTTGAAGGGGTCGGGTGAGGAGACGAGGCCGATCATGCCGTTGGCGACGGTAACGCCGTAGTAGTTGGCGGGGTCGATGGTGTCGGCGCGGATGAGCCAGGTGGATTGGGCGGCGCCCGGGGTTTGGGCATGGGTTTGAGAGCAAATGAAAAGGAGAACGCCGGCGAAATATTTATGAAATGAATACATTTACAATCGTTTGGTGTTAAATTTACACATTGTTTTTTGCGTATGAAAAAATGGATTTTAATTCTTGTCGTGGTTTTAGGGGCGGCGACGGTTGGAGTGTATTTTTTTCTTCCTACAACTACTACCGTTTTGAGGGTGGCTGCGTTGAAGTGTAATACTTCCGGAGTTTTTGGTTTTTTCCAGAATGAAAAGCAGATGGCGGTTTGGTGGCCGGGTCATGGGGAGCCATTGGTGTATGATGGGGATACTTTCCGGGTAGAGCATCTTGCCTATTTTAATACGGATGTACGGATAAGCGGGGCTTGGGGAAATGCGAAGAGTCGTATAAGCGTGCTGCCGGGAACGGGGAACGACTCGACCATTCTACGTTGGGAATGTCAGGTGAAGGGTAGCTATTGGCGGACAGGGGAGGTTGGAGACAATATTGAAGATCTATTGAGGGCGGCGGCGGCTTTTTTGAGTGATCAGAAGAATGTATATGTAGCGGATATACGCGAGGGGTCTACGACGGATAGCTGTTTGGCGGTTACGCGGGTCGAGCAGTCGACGTACCCTACGACGAAGGATATGTATGCGCAGGTGGATAGGCTGCGGGCGTTTCTTCAGCAACAGGGGGCCAGGGAAACGGGGTATCCGATGGTAAATGTCACGCCGGTTACGGACAGCGCGAAGTTCAAGATGATGGTGGCTATTCCGGTGGATAGGGATATGCCTCATAAAGGAGCGTTTTATGGGACGAGGCTGGTGCCGGCGAAGTTTTTGATCGCGGATGTAAAGGGGGGAGAGGCTACGGTGAGGAATACGATCAGGGGGATGGAGGATTATATACGGGATTACAGGCGTACGGTGATGGCGATTCCTTATCAGTCGTTGATAACAGATAGGCCGTCACAGAAGGATACGACGAAGTGGGAGACGCGGATTTACTGTCCGGTGTTTTAGGGGTGGAGTGGCTTGGGGGGCGTCTATCGCGTGAATTGAATTACCTGGGCGCTGTCGTTGTTCTTGATGATGAGACAGGCGTCTTTTCCAGCAATTTTTATTTTTTTCGAGTGACGCACCTGGCCTTTGATCGCAAGGCCATTGATGGGCGTTGGTTTTGGATTGTCTCCGTCTTTGCCGAGCAGGAGGGTGCCGAAGTCTGCGTCGTAGCGGCCCATCTGGATATTGTTGTCATAATAATTCCCTACGAGCAGGATATCGGGCAGGCTGTCGTGGTCGGCGTCGACGATCATGGCGTCGTGGAAGGGGGAAAGCTGGGCTTCCCAGGGGAGGGCTTTGACTTCGAACCGGCCCTTCCCCTGGTTGATGAGGATGGCGTTAGAGAGGTAATTGGCGGTGAGGAGGTCTGCTTTGTCAAGTCGCTCCCGAGAGAACAGGTCGTCGAGGGATGCTTTGGCGAAGTTCTCGGCGTAGAGGTAATTCTTTTTCAGACTGGGGATTTGTTTTTCCAGCTCGTGCTTGTTGGCGAAGGGGAGCTCTTTCCCGTTGAGGTAGTAGGTCAGGATTTGCTCCTTCTTGCCGTTGCCGTCGAAATCATAGTAGTATAGTCTGACGGGTTCTTTGTCGGAGGCCTTGAGGCGGCTGTTCCAGCCGAGGTTGCCGGCGATGAAGTCTGTTTTGCCGTCGTGGTTGATGTCGACGGGAAGCAGGCAGTTCCACCAGCCTTTCTTATCGGTGAGGGTTGTCTTTGTGAGGTGTCCGTCCTTATTGAGGAAGGCGAAGATGCCGTCCCATTCGAGCGTGAGCAGGAGGTCCTTCTGTCCGTCGTTGTCGAGGTCGAACCATTGGGCGGAGGTAATGAAGCCGAGCTCGGATAGGTCCGGGGCGTATTTGTCGGTGACGTCGGTAAAGTGACCCGTGCCGTCGCCGCGGAGGAGGTAGGAGCGGGGTTTCCTGCCGTATTCGAAGGGGACGGAGCGGCCGCCGATAAACAGGTCGATATTGCCGTCTTTGTCGAAATCAAGGGGAGCGATACAGGAGGCATTGGTGTAGATGCTGTCGAAGGCGTGATCGAGGTGTTTGAAGCCGCCTTTGCTGTCGTTCAGATAGACCTGTGGTTCGCGCCAGGGTTCCTGGCCGTAGTATTCGTTGCCACCGTTAGCGATGACGAGGTCGGGGGAGCCGTCTTTGTTGACGTCGACGAAACAGGCGTCTACGTGCTCGTTGGTGCTGTCGCGGTCGAGGTTTGGTTCGGAGAGGCGGGTGAAGGAGCCGGATTTATTTTGGACGAAGACAGCGGGCTTTTTCCATTTAGAGGAGCCGATAAAGACGTCGTCGAGACCGTCCTTGTTGATATCGCCTACGGCGACGGCGGGGCCGTCGGTAGAGAACATATGGGGGAGAAGGGGCTCGCGGTCGAACTCATGAAAGTCGTTTTCCTGGTGGCGGTAGAGGAGGCCGGTAGAGGCTGTAATGTCTTTTACGGGGGCAGAGGGGTTTTTTATGTGTCCTGTTATGAGGCTATAGTCGAATTTGGGAAGGTTGTGGCGGTAGATAAGGTTAGTGTGTCCGGGTTTTAGGTCGAGACGTTCGAAGCTGTTGTCGGGCCAGACCAGGAAGGCGGAGTCGACGGGGCTATGGCCAAGGCCGATGTGGATGGGTGTTTCGGCGCTGGATAGGAAGCCGTGGACGGGATATTTTTCGTAGCTGTGGATTTCGCCTTTTGAGAATAGAAAGACTTTGGCGCCGAGGGCCTGGGTGTTTTTGCCGGGGCCTTTGAGGGTGATGTCTACCGAGGGGGTGACGGCGCTGTCATTCGAAAGGTTTTGATAGACGAGCACGGGGTCGTCGACGTTGTTGACGACGATGTCCAGGTCGCCATCGCCGTCGAGGTCGGCGTAGATGGCTCCGTTGGAATAGGTGGGGCGTGCGCCTTCGATGCGGTCCTGCTCGTCGGTAAACTGCATTTGGTCGCTGTTGAGGAAGAACTTGCTGGGCAGGCGGATCTCCGGGAATTTGTCGATCATATTCATATCCTGGTCGGAGAGGCTCTTGTCCTGCATCTTTTGCTGCAGCTCCTGATTGGATACGAAGTTGATATAGTCCATGTCGTTGAGCCGTTTGGGGATGCCGTTGGAGATAAAGAGGTCTTTGCGGCCGTCGTTGTCGAAGTCGACCCAGAGGGGGGACCAGGACCAATCGGTCGCGGCTACACCCGCGTATAGTCCTATCTCGCTAAAGCTTCCGTTGCGACGGTTCAGCTGCAGGTTATTGCGTGTATACTGGTGGTTGTATCCATAGCCGATCTTGAGGTTGAAGATTTCCCAGGTGTCTTCGCCTTCGGAGCGCTTCAGGATATAGGGATCGTATGGAAGCATGTCCATGCTGATGATGTCGGGGAAGCCGTCGTTGCTGGCGTCGGCTACGTCGACGCCCATGGAAAACTGGCTGGTATGCATCAGGCGGTTGTTCAGGTCGTCGTGGAAGCTGCCGTTGCCCTGGTTGATATAGAGATAGTCGTTTTCGTGGAAGTCGTTGCCGACGTAGATATCGGGGCGGCCGTCGAGGTCGATGTCGGCGATGGCGATGCCGAGGCCGTAGCCGATGACGGAGCTGTTGATGCCGGAGGCGACGGTGATATCGGTGAAGTGGGGGTTGCCGTTGGGGCTCCCGTCGTTGCGATACAGGCGGTCTCCGGAATAGGGATTGGTCGTTTGGAGTTTCTCCTTACGAGGACCGAAGGTGCCGTTCTGGTGGATAGAATGATTCAGGAGGTACATGTCCAGGTCTCCGTCGCCGTCGAAGTCGAAGAAGGCGGCCTGTGTGCTGAAGCCGGAGAAGTCGAGGCCGTATTCTGCGGCGCGGTCCTTATAGGTGGGAATGCCGTTTTTGTCGATGCCTTCGCAGATGAGGAGCTGGTTTTTTGTGGTGGGGAGGCCGCCGAGGCGTCCGACCTTGCAGACGTAAATATCGAGGAGGCCGTCGCCGTTGACGTCGGCTACGGAAATGCCGGTGGACCAGCCGCCGTCTTCGGGTATACCTGCTTGTTTGGTGACGTCCTTGAACTGGAGATGGCCGGTATTCAGGAAGAGCTTGTTGTCGCCCTGGTTGGCGGCAAAGAAGAGGTCGATTAGGCCGTCTCCGTTGAAGTCGCCCGCGCCGACGCCGCTGCCGTTATAGAAATACATGTAGTCGAAGACGTTGAAGTCTTTCGTGGGGTGCAGGGTATTGCTGAAGTCGAGACCGGTTGTGCCATGCTCGACTACTTTGAAGAGAGGGTTGGAAGGCTTGTCTTTTGTTGTGTGACAAGCTGCGAAGAATATGGTTAAAAGAAATATATACCTGGGTAAGCGCGTCATGGGTGAATTTTGAAAAGGGCCGGATAATCGTCGTTGCGGAGGAAGAGGAGCTCGTTGCCTGTCTTTCCGTGTATGATTTGAATGTCTCTGATCTGGCCTTCCAGCTCGAGGCCGGAGCGGGCAGGGGGCAGCCAGGTAAACTGGCCGTTTCCTGTTCCGAAAAGGAGGTGTCCTTTGCTGGCATCCAGGCGACCGAACTGTGGCAGGAATCCAAACTCGTTACCACCCAGGACGAGGTCCTGCTTGCCGTCGCCGTTGAGGTCGAGGCATTGGATGGCGTTGATGGAGGATAGCTGCGTCATGAAGGGCAGGGGCTGGATGGAGAACTGTCCGTTGCCCTGGTTGATGGCGATAATAGAGGTGCAGAAATTCCATTGTTTGACGGCGGCGCTGTCGAGCAGGTCGGTTGGTAGCAGGTCGCGGATGGATTTCTGGGCGTATTCGTTGTGTTTGAGATTCTTTTTCTTGAGCATGGGAAGCTGTCTTTCCATTTCATGTTTGAGGAAGACGGGCATGTCTTTGCCGTCGACGTGGCGGGTCAGGATTTTCTCCGGGTTGTCGTTGTGGTCGAAGTCGTATAGCCAGAGTTTAACGGGGTGGGCAGAGTCGGGGTGGAGATAGAAGTTCTCTCCGATATTGCCGAGGATGAGGTCCTGTTTGCCGTCGCCGTTGACATCTGTTGTGGCGATGGATTCCCACCAGCCGTAGAGGTTGGAGAGATTGGTTTTTATTTCTTCGAAGTGATCTTTATTAAAGGAGAAGACGTGGGGCGCCATCCATTCGCCGGTGATGACGAGCTCTTTGGTGCTGTCGCCGGTGACGTCGGCCATGACGGCGCTGGTGACCATGCCGATGTGGGCTATGTTTGGATTTTTGGTGGCGGCGATGTCGGTGAAGTGGCCCTTGCCGTCGTTCAGGAAGACGAAGCTGGCGGGTGTGGAGCCGTATTCGCGGGGGACGCTGCGTCCGCCGAGGAAGAGGTCGGTATAGCCGTCGTGGTTGAAGTCGTAGGCGAGGGCGACGGAGGTATTGGCGCCGTTGGTAATGTTGGTAAAGGCGTCGGCGGAGAGGGTGAAGTTGCCTTTGCCGTCGTTTTGGAAGAAGCGGTTTTGCATCTGCCGGGAGAAGGCCTGGGCGTTGTTGCCGGCGGGTCCGATGAAGAGATCGGGTGAGCCGTCGCCGTTGGCGTCGAAGAAGACGACGGCGCCGTCTTCGAAGTCGTTGAAGGGTTTGAAGGCGGGCTGGTCTTTTTTACGGAAGCGGCCGTCGGGCGTTTGGAGGTATGTTTGGCCGCCATGGTCTTTGGTTCCTGCGATATAGATGTCCTGGAGGCCGTCGCCGTCGATGTCGGCAACGGCGGCTTTGGGACCTTCGCGTGAGAGCATTTTGGGCAGGTTGAGCTCGTAGTAGAAGTCGGTATTGTTGTCTTCGGTGTGTTTGTCGAAGGGGGTGTTGATGGAAGTTAGGATGGTGGTTGTGGACGTTCCCGGTAGGGATGTGGCAGGCGGTGCTGCGGCGGGTTTGGGTTCTGCGGGGATGGTGTTTTCCTGGCGGATGGTGTGCAGGGTATCGATGGCGGGATGCTGCAGCTTAGTGATGGTATGATCTGGCCAGAGTAGGGTGACGGAGTCGACCTTGTCGTGCTTGCCGATGCCGATGACCTGGCGATAGTCCATGGAAGACTGGAAGCCGCGGCTGGGGATGAGCTCGCGATAGAAGAGGCTGTCTTTGCAGAAGACTTTGATCTGGGTGCCGATGGCAAAGGTGTTTTTCCCCTGGCCTTTTAGCTGGAAGCTGATATAGTGGTTGTTGTTTTCCTGCCGGGAATTGTTCCGGTAGAGGAAAGAGGGGCCATTTTCGTTGTTGATGACGAGGTCGAGGTCGCCATCGTTGTCGAGGTCTCCGTAGGCGGCGCCGTTGGCGAAGGAGGCTTGGGTAAAGCCCCAGGTCTTGCCTGCGTCCTCGAAGCGGAGGTTGCCTTTGTTGGAGTAGGCTTTATGGACCATGGGGGTAACGGGAATCTTTTTCAAGATCTCGTTGATTTCTTCTTTTTTGCCGGTGAGGACCATCTTTTGGATGATGTCGTTGGCGAAGAAGTCCATGAAGTCCAGGTTGGTCACGTCTTTGTTGACGCCGTTGCAGACGAAGAGGTCGTTGTGGCCGTCGTTGTCCATGTCGAAGATGAGGGCGCCCCAGCTCCAGTCGGTGGCGGAAACGCCGGCGAAGTTGGCGATGTCCATGAAGTAGCCGTTGCCGTTGTTGAGCTGGAGGCAGTTCTTCATATATTGGTGGTAGAAGCCGGATTGGAGCTTGGCGTTATAGAGGTCGATATTGTCGAAGGCGCCGAGGGTTTTTAGGCGGTAGTCGTCTTCGGGCAGCATATCGGTAGTAAAGATTTCGGGAGTTCCGTCGCCATTGATGTCGGCGAGGTCGGCGCCCATCGAGGAGAAGCTGGTGTGTCCCATGCGTTCCTCCATCTGGTCCTTGAAGGTGCCGTTTCCTTGATTGATATAGAGATAATCTCGTTCGTAGGAGTCGTTGGACACGAAGATGTCGGGATAGCCATCGCCGTTGATGTCGCCGACGGAGACGCCGAGGCCGAAGCTGATTAGGGAGCCGTGGATGCCCGCCTGCTGGGTGACCTCGACATAGTGGCCGTTGTCGTTGCGGAAGAGGTGGTCGCCGCCGCCTTTCAGGAATGGGGCGACGGGCCATAGGGAATCGGCGAGGTCGCGGCGGTTGGCGTTGTTGAGGGTATTGACTGGGACGGGGCTATTGTTGATCATGAAGCAGTCGAGGTCGCCGTCGTTGTCGTAGTCGAAGAAGGAGACCTGGGTTGTGTATGCGGAGATATCGAGGCCGTACTGTTTTGCGGAGTCGGTAAAAGTATTGTTGTGGTTATTGATATACAGCTTGTTCCGGCGGTGTCCGTCTTTCATGTGTCCCGAGTTGCAGACGTAAACGTCGAGCCAGCCGTCGCTATTGACGTCGGCGAAGACGACGCCGGTGCTCCACATGCTGTCTTGTTTGAAGCCGGAGGTTGCGGTGATGTCTTCGAACTGGAAATTGCCTTTGTTGAGGTATAGCTTATTCTCGCCCTGGTTGGAGGTAAGGAGCAGGTCTGCGAGACCGTCGTTGTTGATGTCTCCGATGGCGGAACCGCCTCCGTTGTAGAAGTTTCGGAACAGGAAGCTGTTGTCGAGCTTGTCGTCGGTGACGGAGTTGGTGAAGTTGACGCCGGTGTTGGGCATCAGCTCGAAGAGTGGGGGGGCCTGTTTTTCGTTATGGCAGGCCAGGGTTAGCAGGGAGAGGAGCGATATGGCGAGGTATTGGAAACGCAATCTCATGGTCGTAGTTAAAAAAGCAGGAGGCCATTATTATGGCCTCCTGTAAATATAAATAATCCTGTCAGAATCCAGCTGTTAATTATACCCCGGGTTTTGTTTGAGATTGGGGTTAACCGAGAGCGCCTGGTTGGGAACGGGAAATACCAGGTAGGTAGCCGCGTCCGTGGGTTTGTACTGCCAGGGAATGTTGAATACGCCAAAGCGGATGAGGTCGGTTCTTCTCACGCCTTCCCAGTACAGCTCGCGACCTCTTTCGGCCAGGAATGTATTGGGGTCGTCAACGTTTGTTTTGTTGGCGAGGGTGATGGGAGCCGTCATCGGAGCGGCGCCGCGGGCTGTGCGGAGTGCATTGATCAGGGTGAGGGCGCCTGGGGCGTCGCTGGTTGCTCCTGTGGAACGGAGCTTGGCTTCTGCCACCATCAGGACGACGTCGGGGTAGCGCATCAGCATGATCCAGTTACCGGCGTTGGAAGAATAGTTCTTACCGCTTGCGTCGGAGAAGTCGGGAACATATTTAGCGACACGGATACCGGTGACTTCGAGGTTGGCGCCGGTTTCGATCATATTCGATGCGATGGCCGGGGTGAAGGAAAGGGCAGCGCCTTTACGATCCTTCAGGGCAACTCCTTTCTCGTCGAACTGCTGACCTACGAGGAAGCCGGGGCGGATACCGGAGTTAGCGGTAGTCTGGGGAGCGGCGTTGTAGCGGCGGCCGATACGGGTATCGATGAGGGTATCGGTCAGCGAGTAGTTGGTAGTGCCGCCTACGGAGAATGCGTTGTAGAAGTCGCTCATCGTAGAGAAGCCGTTCCAGCCTGCGTTGGGCGCCTGACCGTTGTACTCGTTGTAGTGGAAGGTCATCATCCAGCGTGCTTGCGGGCCGCTATTGTTGGTAGAGACGCCGGAAGTGTTGGGATAAGCGAAGATGGCTTCGGTAGAAGCTCCGTTGGAGGAGGAGAAATTATCGAAGTAATTGCTCATGTATTTGTACTTGCCGGTACCCATGATCTCGTTGCCGAGGCTGACGACCTTTGCAAGGTCTGCTTCGTCGAAGGTGGGATTGGCGCGGCCTGCAAGCGTCTTATATGCACCCCTGTTGAGATAAAGGCGCATGAGGAGCATCTTGGCTGCGTCCTGGCTGGCCTTGGTCACGGTGTTCGTGGCGGGCAGGTTTGGCAGGATGGTAGTCAGCTCGTTGATGATAAACAGGGTGGCGCTGTCGCCGGTGTATACCTTGGGGGCGTTCAGCAGGTTCTCTCCCGGGTTACGGAAGGGAAACTGGTTGTACATGTCCAGGGTATAATAAAGCGCCAGGGCTCTGAGGAAGCGGGCTTCTGCTGCCTGTCCTGTCGATGGGCTGAATGACAGCACGTTGGTGGCGTCGAAGTTGAGCTTACCCAGGTCGTTGAACACCTGTGTTACGTGGATGTGGTCTGCGTTCCAGGTATGGTTGTGGAGTACGCGCCATACGCCGTTGTCGTCCCAGTCACCACCGCGGGTGGGTACCAGGCCTTCGTCGGTCGTACATTCCTGGAGACCGAAGATGTGGTCCTGGGCGGTAAAAGGAGTTGCGAGGTCGTTATAGGCGCCTTGCAGCAGAAGGCTGGGGCCGGCAGCGCCGAGACCGCTGACCACCTGGTCGCGCGTAAACGAGCTCTTATAATCTTCGTTGAGTTTGGAACACCCGGCGAGTCCTACCAGGAGGAGGGCAGCGGCGGAGAGTTTACTATATTTAAACGATAACATGTTCTAATGATTTATTATTGGTTAAAGCGTAAAGTTTAAGCCCACCGTGATGCTTCTGGGAGTGGGGTAAGGAATATATTCGATGGACCGGGAGGGGAAACCGCCCTGGTTCTTGTCGATGTTGACTTCGGGGTCGAAACCTTTAAATTTCGTGATGACGAAGAGGTTCGAGCCGCTGACGTAAACATTGGCGTTCTTCATGTAGCCGATGTTACCGATCGTGTAGTTGAGTGTGGCGTTACGCATCTTGAAGAAGTTGCCGCTTTCCAGGAAGCGGGTAGATGCTCCTACGCCGCTGCTGGGCTTTTCAGCCGAATTGTAAGCAGCCTTGTCGATGTTACGGCCACCGGAGATACCGGAGATATTGGTAACGGAGGTAGCAGTGTTGTTGTAGATCAGGAAGCCACCGGAACCGCCGCCGTTGAGGGTGAGGGTCCAGCTCTTCAGGCTAAGCGTAGTCGACACCCCGTACAGAACGTGGGGGTTGGGGTCGCCTGCGTAGGTGGGATTGTCTTCCTTGGTCTGGTTGCCGTTCTGGTCGAAGCCCGTAAACTTCTTCAGATAGAATTCGTCGATGGGCTGGTTGTTGGTGATGATCTGACCGAGCGTACCGGATACACCCTGACCGTTGATCTGGCCAGTGTTGATGGTGTAGGGAAGGCCTGCTGCGGTGAAGAATTGGACGATCTTGTTTTTATTGTAGGCAAAGTTGGCAGTGACGTCCCAACGGAAATCCTTGGTTTGCATGAGCATGGCGCCGAGCGATGCTTCCACACCGGTGTTCTTCAGGTGGCCTGGCAAGTTCAGCCAGATATTGGCCGGAGGAGCGGGCGCGATGGGCACGGTCTGGAACAGGATGTTGGTCGTGTTCTTGTTATAGTAGTCGGCGGTGAAGGTAACCCGATTGTTCAGGAAGCCGAGGTCGATGCCGATATCCCATTGCTTCGTTTGTTCCCATTTCAGGTTAGGGTTCTGGCCGTTGATCTGAGTGCCGGCGTTATAAGAAGTGAACTGGAACTGGTCGATAGAGGCTCCTGAGGGGAAGTCCTGGCTACCGGTGATACCCCATGTACCGCGGAGGGCAAAGTTGGAGACCGTCTTGCTATCCTTCATGAAGTCTTCGCTGGAGATGGACCATTTTGCACCAAAGGAGGGGAACACACCGTAGCGGTTGTTCTTACCGAATTTACTGGAACCGTCATCACGAACGGTAGCTGTCAGGTAGTACTTGTCCATGTAGTTGAAGTTGACACGACCGAAGTAAGATTGTACCTGGGTGGTGATGTCCTTGAACACGCTGGGCAGGAACTGCTGGTTGCCGTTCTGGAGGACGTCGGTGTATTTGATGTCCAGCAGGGCGTTCTGCGAGTTGTTGAAGTTGAACCCGAGAGCGGAGAAGCTATTGTTGTTGTAATCCGATTTCCAGTATTCGAAACCGGCGAGGGCTTCGAAGTGGAGGTCGGAACTAAAGTCGGTGCGATAGTTCAGGGTGTTGTCTACTACCTGCGAGATCAGCTCGGCGTTGGAGCTTACTCCGAAGCCGGCGCCGGTGATGGGGCTGATACCCTGTACGAAGCCGTTGATGTTAGTCGCGCGGCCGCCGGTGCTTTGGTTATTGGAGTAGAGGAATTTGTAGTCCAGGTTCTTTAAGATGTGGTAAGTAGCGCTGATGCTTCCGAGGAAGGTGTTGACCTTGGAGAGGTCGTTGTATCCCTTGAGGAAGGCGAGCGGGTTACCGGAGCCGTTGGTAGGGTAGATGAACTGGCCGGTGTTGTCCGTAAAGACCTGGGTGGGGTTCCATTGCAGCGCGGAGCTGATCAGGTTACCCGCGGAGCCTGCCGTATTGGATACCAGGACGATGTTTTCGTTGGTATGCGCTGCGATCAGGCTGAAGTCGATCTGGAGGTGATTATCCAGGAAGCGGTAAGAACCGGAGAAAGTTCCGATGTATTTATCCAGCTGGTTGTTCTTGATAAAGCCGGGCGTCCTGGAAGCCAGGAAGGAGGCTCTGTAGCGACCGTTGTCGTTACCGCCGGAGAGGGCGATATTGTAGTTCTGGATGGTGCTGTGCTGTGTAATCGCGTCGAGTGCGTTTACGTTGCCGCCCTTATCGAGAGAATTGCTAAGCGTATCGAGCGTGTATTTGTGCAGTGCGCTTCTGAACTCAGAAGCGTTGAGCACTTCGAACTTTTTCATATAGCCTACGTTCCAGCCTTCGGACATGCCAAACTCGAGCTTGGAAGGACCGGAGGTGGGTTTCTTCGTGGTGATCACCACAACACCGTTGGCGCCCCGGGAACCGTAGATAGCGGTGGAGGAGGCGTCTTTCAGGACGGTGATGTCGGAGATGTCGTAGGGGTTGATGTAGAGCAGGGGGTTGGCATCAGGAGTCTGACCAAAACCGCCGGTACCGAGGTTGACGCTGGGACGGGCGTTACGACCGTCGAGCAGCACACCGTCTACGACGTAGAGCGGGTTACCTACGCCGCGGATGGAGCTGTTACCGCGAATCTTTACGGTAGTAGCTGTACCGGGCTGGCCGCTGTTGTTGACGACTTCCAGGCCGGAGACTTTGTTCTGCATCAGCTGATCGGGGGAGGTGATGACACCTTTGTTGAATTCTTTCGAGGTGACGGTCATGACCGAGCCGGTGAGGTCCTTTTTGCGGGCCGTACCGTAGCCGATGACTACGACTTCGTTGAGGTTATTCTGCGCGGCTGCCAGTGCAATGTCGAAGCTAGTGTTGGAGCCGATGGCTTGCTCCTGGGTGGTGAAACCGACGGAGCTAATCACTAAAGTTGTTGCAGTGGGAGGGGCAGATAATGTGAATGTTCCATCGGCCGCGGAAGAGGCGCCAATTTTTGTGCCTTTCACGCTGATGGTTGCACCCTGGATGGGAGCGCCTTTTTCATCAGAGACTTTACCGGTGATAGTTTTGTTTTGGGAGTAGCCATTTTGTGTGAAAAATACACAAAGAAGGGCGAGACATGCTAGTTTGGCTAGCAATCGTTGAATGGTCATAAAGCAAAAAGTTTAGCAATTAATGCACTAAAGTAAAAATTATAGATTACTTAACAAATTTTTTTTAAAAATCTATAATTCCTTGTCATTTACGAG
Organism: Bacteroidota bacterium; assembly: GCA_018267545.1. Classification (GTDB taxonomy): domain Bacteria; phylum Bacteroidota; class Bacteroidia; order Chitinophagales; family Chitinophagaceae; genus Puia. The sequence goes on along the minus strand of JAFDYG010000502.1, from coordinate 19,922 downwards.
AGTAGGACAGCAGGACAGTGCAGGATGCTGCAAGAAATATTAGAATTTTTGCTAAATCGAATTAGCGGTAGGGCTTATGGGGATGATGGGGGTGTCTCGCCGGGATAGAAATTATTGTCTGCGAGGGCTATGGTAAAAATCCCGATGGAGCTTGGGGGGAGGATGTCGATAATAGCGCGAATGGTGGATCCGGTGGTTAAAATGTCGTCGATGATTAAGAGGGGGGTATGGGGTGTTAGGGGGGGCTTGGCGGTAAATCTGTATATGTTTCTTAGCTCGTTCTGGCGTTCTTCCTGGTTTAGGATCTTATTGCTTTGGGCGGGGCGGGTTTTGTGAAGGAGGGAGGGAAGGTATCGGCAGTGAAATTGGTCGGCGATGGCCTGGCTGAGGCGGTCCAGGGGGGTATCCGGGCGGACCTGGGTTTCGTTGTGATAGAGTGCGCGTAGGATGACGGTATCCCGGGAAAGGGAAATTTCCTGGAAGGCTTCGAGGGTTAGGCGGATGCAATTGTCCAGGTCGGGCTGAAGGCCGCGTTTGAATTTTAGCAGGCTATGGGAAAAAGAATCGGAGCCGGCGTTGACTGGGTGGTAGTAGCCCAGGTAGTATAAGTTATAAGATTGGTCATTGTGTGAAAGGAATGTTTTCTTCAGCCTCATTTTTTCCGGGAGTAGAAGACCAAATATACGATCCAAAAAATGGCTCCAGCCAGCAACCACCAACGGGACCAAAGGACGAGGAAGAAGAAGAGAACACCGGAGAGAAGCGCGATGAGACAACCCTTAAAAGGAAACATGAGGTGTGGATGTACGTAATTGGTAGCAATTTAGATTTATTTCGCGTGAAATAATATATGTTTGAGCATGCAAAATCAAGGATTGGATAATTGGGAGCGGAGATTTGCCGCCTGGTGGCAGTCGAACGGGGATCATTCGGATGGATCGCATGACCTGGGGCATTTTCAGCGGGTGTGGAAGGCGGCCCAGTTTATCAATCAGCAGGAGGGTGAGCCGGCGGATCCATTGGTTTTGCTGGCGGCGGCCTATTTTCACGATGTAATATCGCTGCCGAAGAATCATCCGCAGCGGAGTGAAGCTTCGAAAATGAGTGCGGAGAAGGTGGGGGAGATCCTACGGGTGTCGTTCCCGGATTTTCCGGCGGAGCGAATCGATGGGGTTCGACATGCGGTTCTTACGCACAGCTTTAGTGCTGGAATTCCGCCCCAGACGCCCGAGGCGAAGATCTTGCAGGATGCGGACCGGATGGAAGCGGTGGGAGCGATCGGTCTGGCGCGGGTATTTTATACCGCGGGGCAGCTGAGCCAAAAATTGTTCGACGGCGCCGATCCGATGGCGGAGGATCGGGGGCTGGACGACCAGCGGTTCGCCCTTGACCATTTCCAGGTGAAGCTGCTAAAGCTGCCGGCGATGATGAATACTGTTGCGGGGCGGAGGATGGCGGAGGCAAACGCCGATTACCTGCGGGAATTTTTAAAGAAGATAAACCGGGAAATAGCGGGAGAATATGTGGATACTGATCGATAGCATCGGCTGGATTGGAAGTATAATGGTCGTTCTGGCTTATGCATTAAATATGTATGGGAAGATGGCGTCCGACTCCGTGGTTTACTATGTCCTCAACATTGCCGGGAGCGCTTGTCTTATCGTCAATACCATCTACCACCACGCCATTCCTTCGGCGGTGGTAAACGTGATCTGGGTGGTTATCGCCCTGGTCGCTCTTGTGCGGAAGAAATGATAATCAGTTAATTGCGGTGTAGTGAAAAAATAATGTCCCGGAGAGTCAACTCTAAGGAGAAATCCTTCGTATCCAATAGGAGGAAGCAGGGAAAATGTGTATCTTGGAAGTCTCTCTCCCTTTAAAATTTTTCATATCCCCTGAAAAACTGCACGAGTCGCCAGGAGTCGGGTCAAAGTGGCCAGACCGAAACTAATCACTTATATCCATCGCCTGATGAAGCATTTGCTACCTGTTGTTTGTTTATTTATTGTCCAGTCCGTTTTTTCGCAGACACAAACCTGTCCGCTGAACGGCAGCTTTTCGATGGGTAACCTGACGCACTGGGAGGCATATACCGGGAACAATTCGGGCGGGAATAGCTCCAGCTCGATCAAGCAGATCTACGATTCGAATACGGCTGCTCCTTCGGGCACGCTGGGTAATAATATCATTTACGAATATGGTCTGGCTTCGATGCCGGCCATCCAGGTTCTTTCTTCATCGACAACGGATGCTTTTGGGAGCTTTCCTACCGTCCCCAAAATCAATGGGTATCAATATACCAATTCTATCTTACTCGGTTCGACTGCGATTACGCGGAGCAGCGGCAGTGGTGTCGGCGGTGGATACGTCCGGGGTGTTCGTTACCGAATCAATGTTCCGGCGGGTCCTCCCGACCTGCCGTATACCATGACCTATGCGTATGCAATGATCCTGGAGAATGGGACGCATAATTCGGCGCAGCAGCCTTTGTTTCAGGCGACGTTGTCGGTCAAGGACAGTATCATCCAGTGTGCGTCGCCGCAGTATTATCTGCCTACGCTGAACAATGCCGATGGGCGGGGCCAGGGGGCCAAGCTGGATACGGCGCTTGCCGTGAGCAATGGTTTTTATCTCAGCCCGATGGCGTCGCCCAATCCCAGTCAGAATGGCGGGGGCTACCTTCACGATGTGTGGGCCAAAGGCTGGACGGAGGTTACCTTCGATCTTTCGCCCTGGAGGGGTCAGCAGGTGGTGCTTACTTTCGAGACGGACAATTGCGTTCCGGGCGGTCACTTCGCCTATTCTTATATCGCGCTTAGAAATGTGTGTGCGGGTCTGTCGATCAGCGGGCCGGATGTGGCCTGTATCGGCAGTACGCTGACGTATTCGATACCGGCTTTGACGGGAGGCTCCTACCACTGGACGGTGCCTGGCGACTGGTCGATCGTTTCGTCGCCGGATAGCGCGATTATACAGGTAAAGATCGGAAACGACGTCGGGCAGGTAACGGTGAACGAGCAGAATAGCTGTGCGAACCTGAATGCCATCCTGCCCGTCACGACTTCGCCGCCGACCATTGCGGGCGGACTGACGGGCGATGCGGAAGTATGTACGGGAACCAATTCGAGCAAGCTAACGCTTACGGGTAATCGGGGAGATGTATTGAACTGGCTTGCTTCGACGGATGGGATCAGCTATACGACGATCAACAATCAGACGGCGCAGTATACGGCGCAGGACCTCACGGCTACAACGACGTACAAGGCGCTGGTGCAAAACGGGGGCTCCTGTTCGATCGACACCAGTGGTCCAGCGATCGTGCAGGTGGACCCGAAGACGGTGGGAGGGAAGCTGACGCCGGTGACGATGGAATTCTGTGCGGGACAGGATAAGGATGCGCTGCTGACGCTGGTCAATTCGGTGGGAGACCCGGTGAACTGGCAGTCGTCGACGGATGCGATAACGTGGACGGATTTTTCGCCTGCATATAAAGAGAAGCAGTATGCCCTTACCGGTCTCTCTGGGCCGATTCGTTATCGGGTGGTTGTACAGAGCGGGGTATGTCCTTCGGAGATCAGTGCTCCGGCCAATATTGATTTTGTTAACGTACCTTTCCCGCAGGCTACCTATAGCCCGGCGGATACATTGATTTGCTATCAGGGGACGGCTACGCTGAATGCGACCATCCAAATCGGCACCAACTATGCCTGGTCCAGCACTGATAATTTCACCGGTGAAGGTAGTGGTACGATTGCGGGAACTCCTTATGCGATACAGGCGATAGTTACGCCGCCGAGCACGACGCAGTACGTGTTGAATATCGAAAATGCGGGTTGCCCTAATTTATTGAAGGATACCTTTAGTATCCGTGTGATGCCTCCTGTTATCGTGGATGCTGGTCGTGATACTTCGGTGGTCATCAATCAGCCCTTGCAGCTGCACGCTACCTCGGACGATACGACGACGCTTGGGGGAGACGCTTTTGCCTGGGCGCCGATTATCGGACTCAACAATCCTACTATCTCCGATCCGATTGGGCTTTATTCTGCGGAGACGGACTCGGTCAGGTATACGGTGACGGCGACGACGGGGATGGGTTGTACGGGGTCTGCGCAGGTGCTGGTGCGGGTATTTAAGACGGATCCCGATATCTTTGTGCCGAATGCGTTTACTCCGACTGGTCCGGCCAATACCGTTTTCCGGCCGATTGCGCCGGGGATTGCGTCGTTGGACTACTTTATGGTGTATAACCGGTGGGGGCAGCTGATGTATCAGACGTCCAGGCTGGGACAGGGATGGAATGGGTATGTGAATGGCAAGCCGGCGGCAAGCGGGGGATATGTGTGGATGGTACAGGGTAAGACGTATAATGGGAAGACGGTGTATCACCGGGGGACGATGGTGTTGGTGCGATAGGGGCCGATGCACGGCTGTGGCTCGGCTATGACTAAACTATATATTTTTCTTCTTCTTTCTTTTTTGACTGTGGGGTCGGGGGCGGCGGTATCGGCACAGGATGTGTCGGCTGCGTTGCCGGTAATCGAGGGACTGTTTAAGGATTATGCCGCGGCCAATCATTACCCGGGTTTTGTCTATGGGATCGTGGCCGGTGGAAAGCTTGTATTTACGGGGAGTGTCGGGTACTGCGAGCCTTTCAAAAAAATTCCTGCTACGGCGCAGTCTGATTTTCGTATTGCATCGATGACGAAGAGCTTTGTTTCTGTGGCGATCCTGCAGCTGCGGGACGGCGGGAAGCTGCGTCTCGACGACCCGGCGTCGCTTTATATACCGGAGCTGAAGGGGCAGTCGGGGCCTGCTTCGGATGCGCCGGCGATAACGATCCGGCACTTGCTGAGTCATTCTGCGGGTTTTCCCGAGGACAATCCGTGGGGGGACCGTCAGCTGGCGGATAGTGACGAGGAGCTATTGACCCTGGTCCGGAAGGGTATCAGCTTCTCCAATAGTCCTGGGATCGCCTATGAATACAGCAACCTGGGTTTTACGCTGCTGGGGTACATCGTTCAGAAGGTATCGGGGCAGAAATACGAGGACTATATTACTGAGCATATATTGAAGCCGCTCGGAATGAATCATACCTATTGGGAATATAGTAAAGTGCCGGAGTCGCAGCTGGCGCATGGCTATCGCTGGATCGACGGTAGCTGGGTAGAGCAGCCGATGCTGCACGACGGCGCTTATGGGGCGATGGGCGGGATGATTACGACGATGGAAGACTTTGCGAAGTATACGGCTTTTCAGCTGGCGGCGTGGCCTTCGCGGAGCGGGAAGGAAGAGGGGCCGTTGAAGCGAAGCTCCTGCCGGGAAATGCAGCAGCCCTGGACGTTCAATACGCTGAATACGGGATTTAGCTATGGTCCTTCCGGGCCTGCCTGTCCGATCAGCACGGCCTATGGTTATGGTCTGCGCTGGTCTAAAGACTGTAAGGGGCACACGATGGTGGGGCATACGGGAGGACTGCCGGGGTTTGGGAGCAATTGGATGATGCTGACCGATTATGGGGTGGGGGTGATCAGCTTTAGCAACCTGACGTATGCGAGTACGGCCATTGTCAATGCGCGTGTGTTGGATACGCTTATTACGCTGGCGCATTTGAAGCCGCATGTGGTGGTGGGGGCGGAGATTTTGTCGCAGCGTAAGAAGGAGCTGACTGCTTTATTGCCAAGCTGGGAGGGGGCGAAGAAGTCGGGGATTTTTGCGGAGAACTTCTTTGCGGATTATTTTGTGGAGTCTTTAAAGCAGGAGGCCGTCGCAGTTTTTGATCGTGCGGGGAAGATCGTTCGGGTGGGAGAGATGCGGCCGGACAATAATCTGCGGGGCAGCTTTGTGTTGGAAGGAGAGAAGGGGAATATCGAGATACGGTTTACCCTGACGCCGGAGAATCCGGCGTTGATCCAGGAATATCATATCCGATTTATCGGTTCATCGGGTACTCGTTGACCCAGTGGAAGCCGCGGTTGTTCAGCAGGAACTTGTTGACGTCGTATCGGCGCATGAGGATACTGACGCTGTCGCCGGAGATACTGCCGGTGAACAATAGGTGATCTTTGTCTGGATTTGTGTAGGCTAGCTTATATTCTTTCTCTTTTGGTGTCGAGAAGGTGGCCGTATTATGGATAGTATCCACCTTACAGGTAGCGCGGATGATCGTGTCGAGGCGGTTGACGATGCGCGCGCGCTCGGGAAATGCGATGATCAGTCTTTTCCAGGAAACAGAATCGGCGGTGTTGCCTTTGCGGGTGTATTGCTCGACGTCGTAGATGCCGTATAACGGGGGCTTGGCTATGTCGTCGCCGTACTGGCTTAGATAGCCGATGGCGCGACCAAGCGTGTAGTAGAACGCCAGGAAAATGAAGAGGACTTTTAGGGAGACTTGCAGGATCCTGCCCCATCGTTGGTTTATTTGGATGGCGCGTTGTTTGATTAGCATGGCTTTGATCCGGTCGTAGTCGTGTGCGAGGAGGATGATGGATAGGAAGACGAGGTTGAGGGAAAAGACTTTGACGGGAATGTCATAGCAAAGGTTCATCACTGCGACATTGGCCATGATGATAAAGGCGAGAAGGGCTCCGATAAATGTAGTGCGGCGGAAGAACAGAAGGGCTCCCGCGAGGCATTCGGCCCCACCGATAAACCAGTTGTATCCTTTCGAGTAGCCGATGAAGGACCAGGCGAGACCCATGGGGGAGGAATTGCCAAAGGGGTCTGCGAGCTTGTACAGGCTCGGATAGGGGAATTGTAGTTTTATGACCTTGACGAAGCCATAGGTGAAGAGCGTATAGGCGAAGTAATATCTTATACAGATGCGGAGCCAGCGGTACAGCTGGTTGTAAGCGGGGCGTTTTTTGTCGAGGACTGCCCAGGTCAGGGCTGCTACGAGCGCCAGGACCACCCAGAGGAGCTGCATGACATAGTTATAGGTCGTGTCGCCGCTGCCGTTAGGCTTCACTGTTATGGGGGGAAGGTTGAGCAGGTGCTTGCCTGTCCACATGACGAACCAGTCCCAGAAAGCTATGTAGGGCTTCATGACCTTATAAAAAAGGGGAGGGAAGATTTCGTCGCTGCTGGTAAAATCGAAGAATAAGAAGAAGCAGTAGACGGTCAGAAAAAGAATGGCGATTCTTTTGGGAAAGCCCCAGCGTGCAGTGTTTGGTTCCATCGAGCGCATTTTGCTTGCCTCAAGGTAGGGATAATTTGCATTGGCGGGGGTGCCGATGGGAAGGAGGGACCGGCCGATGGAGAAAAAAAAGCCGGGGGTTACCCGGCTATTTATTCATTCATATGGAGTTAGCTGTGTTTCGCTTCTGCTTAACGGCTTGCGACGTCTTTTGAAACGACGGTTGTCTTTACCCAACCGGTAGCAGGAGTCGCGCTGAGACGGGTCTTCTGATCTGCACTTTCAAGCGTGATGTAGTAAGTCACTTTTCCGTTGACGGTCTGCTTGTACAGGTCAGTAATCCAGGTGGTGTTCAGATTCTTTCTGATGGGAGACAGCAGCTTTGCAGGCAGCTGAGTAGAAAGAATGTTACGGGTTGTAACCGTAGGGGCGTTCTCTGCGTGGATCTGGGTAGTCGTAATTGTACCAAGGAAAAACACGAAAGAAAAGATAGTTGTTTTCATAAGAATGTAATTATAAATGCGGCCTTAAAACGGTGGCTGAGATTGTTTTCGTATACGGGATGGGGTGAATTTGGTTAAAATCATGGTTTCTGGGGTGTTTTTAGTTTTTCTGGGAGTTTTGGGTATGGAAAAGCCCCGCTTATGCGGGGCTTTGGGCAGAAAGGTTGAGTAAGGTCTAAGGATCGGTCTATTTGGCTATGGTTATGGTTTGTTTTTGTTGTTGATATTGAGCTTCGACCAGGCGAAGGGTTTCATCGACGGTGAGGCTGCATAGGGCGCCGATGGTGACGAGCGGTTCGAGAGGTAGATTTTTGATTTGTGTCTTGATGGCTTTGGAGAGCCGGGAGCGGTTCTTCCGGATGTCTTCCGCTACGCGTGACATGGGGATGTAGTTGAAGATATCGCCGAAGGTGTGGATGCGTTCGTTGTCGAAATTGGTGCGGACTATTTCGTAGCGCATGTCTTTGTTTTTGTTGGGCTGTGCTGCGGGGTATTCCCGGCCGATCAGGGTAAACATTTCGGAGAGGGTGAGATTGCCGAAGCTGCCGATCAGTACTATTTCCTGTACGGTGAATGAGCCGACCTGGTTGGTGAGCTCCATGAAGCGATCGTTTTCTTTTCCGAGATCGGAGGCTATAATGGACTTTGGAACGACCGTGAAAATGTCCTGAAATGTTTGGATTTTATTCTTTAAGAACAAAGGTTTAATCGACTGGTACCGTTCATCCCTCATCATAATCAAAGAAAGTATTTAAATATATTTAACCTGTTGAGTGGCTCAAATTCTTACCTTTTTTGGGCCGGATTCTTAGTTTTTCTGGCTCAATTTTTTGGATTTTGGGGTGGTTGCTGCAATGGGAAGTAAGTGGGAGTGGGTTGACCTCATAAAATTACTAAATATTTTAGTAATTTGGGCTTGTTTGGAGGGAATATTTGGGATGTTTTTAGGGACATTTTGGGAGTTTGGGGGAGGGTGGTCTTGGGGTGAAAATTTCAAAATTTGAAATTTTATTTTAAAATATTAAATTTGTGTAGAGTACATATCTTATGGTAGTTATCAGCTATAAGACGATCAAAGACTTTATCGATAGGTTCAGTGATTCAAAAGATCCCTTAAATAATTGGTATACCATTATTGAGAAGGGAGATTTTGGCAATTTCAACGAATTGAGGGTGGTTTTTAATTCGGTAGATGCAGTTGGTAATGATAGGTATGTTTTCAATATCAAAGGAAACAAGTACAGGTTAATTGCTTTGATTCTGTTTAGGGTAAGAACAGTTTATATACTTTTTGTCGGTACTCATGCAGAATATGATAAGATAAATGCGTCAAAAATAAAGTTTAAAAAATAGATTATGGGATCGAAGGTTACTGCTGCGGCTAATAGACCGATAAAAACTGAAGTTCAGTATAAAAGGGCTATGGATGAAATATTAACCCTTATGAATAAAGGGGAAGATAATTTATCGAAAAGTCAGTCCGATAAGCTGCGTAGTTTGGCCAAGGCAGCACAGGCATATGAGAAAAGCGTTTATACTATAGAGCCTCCGACTACGTTGGAAGGCATGATTGAGTTTAAAATGTATGAGAGAAGATTAAAGCAAAAAGAACTTGCTAAGCTTATGGGATTGAGTGAATCGAAGCTGTCGCAAGTTTTAACAGGCAAGCGGCCTCCTGATGTGGCCTTTTTGAAGGCAGCACACCAAAAGCTTGGAATTGATGCCTCTTTTTTGCTAAATCATGCGTAAAATTAGGAGTATGTTCAAAAACTATTTCAAAGTTGCGGTGCGTAGCCTTCTGCGGCGGAAGGCTTTTACGTTGATCAATATTTTGGGGTTGGCGATGGGGATGGCGGTTTGTCTGCTGATCGTGCTGTTTATCAGGAGCGAGCTGGGGTATGATCGGTTTGTGCCGAGGTCAGAGCGGATTTATAGGATGGTTTTGGAGCGGAAGTATCCGGAGCATGTTTCGTCCTATGCGGTGATTCCGTTTTCTGTGGGGCCGGCGGTGCAGAAGGAGTTTCCTGAGGTGGAGGCTTATACGGGGGTGCAGACTTTCGGGGGAAATAATAATGTCTTTATAAAGGTGCGGGAGCAGCTGTTCGAGGAGTCGCATGTGCTGGTGGCGGATTCGAATTTTTTCCGAGTGTTTGGTATGGGGTTATTGACGGGGGATGTAGTGACGGCGTTGCAGAAACCCAATATGGCGGTGATCGATGAGCGGACGGCCAGGAAATATTATGGGTCGGTGGATGGTGCGCTGGGGCAATGGTTTGAAACGGATGGGAAGCAGCGGTATACGGTTTCGGGGGTTTGTAAGGATTGGCCCGAGGATTCGCATTTGGCGTTCAATATTTTGATTTCGCAGAACAGTTTCAATTGGGCGAGACAGGCCAATTATACGGGATTTTCTACCTGGGCGTATTTTTTGTTGAAGGAGAATGCCTCTTCTGTTGTACTGGAGTCGAAGCTGCCGCATGTGGTCGAGAAGTATGTGTCTGGGGCGATCGAAAGGAATTTCGGGATGAGCTACGCCGCTTTTACTGCGGCTGGAAACGGCTATCATTATTTTTTGCAGCCCTTGTCGAAGATTCACCTGATCTCGGATATGGAGGCGGAGGTGAGGCCGAATGGGAGCATGCGGGCCGTGTATATTTTTGGCGTTATAGCCGTGTTTATCCTGGGGATTGCCTGTATCAATTTCGTCAACCTTTCCACCGCTCGTTCGATGGAAAGGGCCAAGGAAGTGGGGATTCGAAAGACGTTTGGTTCGGAGAAGAGGAGTCTTATATTTCAGTTTTTGCTCGAGTCGGTGCTGGTGAGCCTGTTGAGCATTGTGCTGGCGATCGGGTTGATTTTGCTATTATTACCTTTCTTTAATAAGTTAACGGGGAAGGAACTATCCGCGATGGACTTTTTGAGTCCTTTCACCGTTCCGGCATTATTGCTTTTGGGAGTTGTGGTTGGATGGATTGCGGGGCTTTACCCTGCCTTTATCCTGTCTTCGTTCAAGCCGATCAAGGTGCTGAAGGGGAAGTTCAAGTCTTCCAAATATGGAACGGTGCTTCGGAATGGGCTGGTGGTTTTTCAGTTTGCCATTTCGATCATCCTGATCATATCGACCGTTATCGTGAACCGGCAGATGGGGTATATGCTGGGAGATAAGCTGGGCTTTCAAAAAGACCATATCATCGAAATCCAGCGAACCGATCTGCTGGATGTTAAGACGAGGGCGTTTTTGAATGAAGTAAAGGCAATCGCGGGTGTAGAAAAAGTAAGTGGTGCGTCGACGATGCCTGGCAGTGGAGGTTTCTTTGGGATTGTTTGGCAGCCTATCGGAGCAAGGGCTTCTATGACGTCGAAGGGAGTGATCGTGGATGACCAGTTTGCGGCCACCCTGGGACTGGAGATGAAAGAGGGGAGGTGGTTTTCGAAGGAGTATCCGACCGATTCGCTCGGCATCGTTCTGAATGAAAAGGCGGTTGCGGCGCTTGGGCTGAAGGAGCCGGTTGTGGGTACGAGGATGACGACGACGGGGAACGCCTTGAACCCGACGGCTGTGGATTCGCCTTATGTTTATACGGTGGTTGGTGTAGTAAAAGACTTTCATTTTCAGACGCTGCATCAGGCGATTTCGCCGCTGGTCTTTTCGAGCAATGCAAGATTTCAGGACGTGTCGCCGATCACTTCGGTGCGGATAAGGGGGAACGATTTTACCGCGGCCATCAAAGGCATCGAGGCTGCCTGGCGGAAGCAGGTTCCGGAAAAGCCGTTTCATTATACATTCCTGGACCAGAACCTGGCGGCTCAATATCGGGCCGAGCAGACTTTGCAGCGTGTATTTACTGTGTTTTCGGCGCTGGCGATCTGTATCGCGTGTATAGGTTTGCTGGGGCTGGCTGCTTATGCGACACAGCAGCGGATCAGGGAGATCAGTATCCGGAAGGTGCTTGGTGCGAGCGGGATGAATATCATCGGGATGCTGTCGAAGGATTTTTTAAAGCTGGTGACGATCGCTGCGATGGTTGCCTGTCCGTTGGCCTGGATGGGGATGCATTCGTGGTTGCAGGGTTTTGCGTATCGGGTGGAGCTGAGCTGGTGGGTTTTCGTTCTGGCCTGGTTGGTAGCGGCGGGAATTACGCTGTTGACGATAAGTTTACAGGCGATCAGGGCGGCGAGGGCGAATCCGGTGAAGACTTTACGAGCAGAGTAGATTTGCAGGCGTAAGAAAATTGATCTATATTTGTAGTATAGTATAGGATAGAATAGTCCAACACCGATTGGACGGACGATGCTTGCAAAATATGGATTTGACTGTAATCATAAGCTTTCTTGCATTTACCGTCCTCTCGGCGGTGATTGCTGTTTATAAGACGAGGGGACAGAAGCTGGGGACTTCGCTGGCCTACTTCCTGGGTAACAGGAATTTTGGCTTTTGGATGATCGGCTCTTCTCTTTTTCTGACCAATATGAGCGCCAACCAATTCGTCGGTGAAAACGAGTACGTATACTCGACGGACATGTCGGTGATGTGCTGGGGGATGAGCTCGATACTGGCGATGCTGGTGGTGGCGGAATGGCTGATGCCGGTTTATCTTCGAATTGGCGCGGTGACGACGCCCGACTTTTTGGAGCGTCGATACGACCGGGGGACCAAGCGGCTGGTCTCTATTATTTTCCTGTTGAGCTACCTGGTGAATTTGATTCCTTCTGTTTTGTATGGGTGCGCTGTTGCGATGAATGGTCTTTTGCATATCGACCAGCGGTTCGGGTTGAGCTATGTCGCTTCGATCCGGGTGCTGGTATTGCTGATAGGGCTGGTGGGGGGCTGCTATACGCTGCTTGGCGGTCTGAAGGCCATTACGATCAGCGACGTGGTACAAGGGGTAGGGATGGTCATCGGCGGGGGGCTGCTGACCTATTATGGCTTTCGCTATTTGGGTGGGGGCAGCGTCGTGGATGGCGTACACCGGCTGCTGAGCGACAAGCGCGAGCACCTGAATGCGATTGGCGCTCCGCGGAGCGTATTACCGTTTAGCACTTTGTTCACCGGGATGCTGCTGATAAATATCTATTACTGGGGGATGGAACAGTATATCGTGCAGGAGACGCTGGCCTCGCGCGACCTGGCGACGAGCCAGAAGGGGATTGCGCTGGCTTGTGTGGGGAAGCTGATGGCGCCGTTGCTGCTGAACGTGCCGGGGCTGATGGCGGTTCACCTTTATAAGTCGGTGGGAAATCCGGTGACGGTGTTCCCCCGGTTAGTCAGCGATGTGATGCCGCCGGTCGTGTCGGGATTTATCGCTGCGATCGTGTTTGGGGGTGCGTTGAGCACCTTCAATGCCGGACTCAACAGTCTCGGGACTTTATTTAGCGTGAACGTATATCGACCCTGGCTGAAGTGGAAGGGAGAGGGAGAGGATGAGCGGCGTGTGGTTCGCGGTGCGCGGATGTTTCAGGCGGCGGTGGTGGTCGGCGGGGTTTGCTTTGCGCCTTTGATCCTGAACTTTAGCGGTGGGTTTTACAATTATTTGCAGAAGGTGTCCAGCTATTTTAGCGTGCCGATCTTTACCGTGATGGTGGTCGGTTTTCTGACGAAGAAGGTGCCGCCGGTGGCGGCGAAGGCGGGGCTGGTGTTTTTTGTGATGAGCTATGTGCTTACGCAGTTTGTTTTTCCCACGGGTCTTCATTATTTGCATGTCCTGGCGATTTTATTCGTGATTACCGTCGCCGGGATGCTGGTGATAGGAAGATTCTATCCTATGAAGGAATCGTTCCGTATAGGGGGAGCGCGCGCGGAGCCATGGGCCCGGCGTCATTGGTATTTTGCGATACTGCTTCTGGCGATGGTCGCGATGTTTGTTTTATTTTCTCCTTTAGGTCTAGCACACTTTTGAATAATAACATGATGAGAAAGCATTATTTTTTATTGACGATTATTTTTTTAACCTGGTCTGTCGTGCGGGCGCAGGAGCGGATCGATGTTCATACCCGGAATATGAGTTTGGTCTTTAATGTAGGAGCGGACAAAAAGCTGTATCAGTCCTATATGGGGTCGCGGATTGCCGCTGCTGCGGTTCCTGCTGATACTACGGTAGAAAGCTATCCGCAGGGTGGGGGAAGCTATCTTTTCGAGCCGGCGATCCGGATGGTGCATGCCGATGGAAATCCTTCGCTGGATTTGCGCGTGGCTTCGTGGAAGGTGGATAGCATGGACACGAATGTACGGGTGACGAGCATCTTAATGAAGGACCCGGTTTACCCGGTGTCGGTTGTGCTGGAGCTGAGGGCGTATAGCCGCGAGGACGTCATTACGTCGAAAGTGCTGATCCGGCATGACGAGCCCCAGCCGGTAAAGGTGAGTCACTTTGCTTCTTCGATGCTTCATTTTCATGCGGACAGCTATTGGCTTACGCAGTTTCATGGTGACTGGGCGAGGGAGATGCATATGGATGAGAGCCGGCTGACGAGCGGGATCAAGATCGTCGACAGCAAGCTGGGGAGCCGGGCGGATATGTATCAGACGCCGGCTTTTTTATTATCATTGGATAGGTCTTCTTCGGAAGAGGAGGGCGAAGTGCTGGCGGGGACGCTGGCCTGGTCGGGCAGCTTTCAGCTCTTGTTCGAGGTGGATGAGAAAGACCGGTTGAGTGTTGCAGCGGGGATGAATCCGTATGCTTCGGATTATGTGCTGGATCCAGGGAAGACCTTGCCGACGCCGGAGTTTATCTTCACCTATAGTAATAAAGGCCGGGGTCAGGCAAGCCGGAATCTGCATGCCTGGGCGCGGAGCTATGGCGTGCTGAATGGAAAGGGGCCGAGGATGACGTTGCTGAATAACTGGGAGTCTACGCAGTTTGCGTTTAACGAACCAAAGCTGGACAGCTTGTTCGGCGAGACGAGAAAATTGGGGGCAGATTTGTTTTTGCTGGACGACGGCTGGTTTGGGAATAAGTATCCCCGCAATGACGATCACACTTCGCTGGGTGACTGGCAGGAGAACAAGACGAAATTGCCGCATGGGATAGCGCGACTGGAGAAGGCTGCGGCGGCGCAGGGGGTGAAGTTTGGGATTTGGGTCGAGCCGGAGATGGTGAGTCCAAAGAGCGAGCTTTATGAAAAGCATCCGGACTGGGTGCTGAAGCTGCCGAACCGGTCGGAGCATTATTTCCGCAATCAGCTGGTATTGGACCTGGTCAATCCGGCGGTTCAGGACTTTGTCTTCAAGACAGTGGACGATCTGCTTACGCAGCATAGCGGTATTGCGTATATAAAGTGGGATTGTAACCGGATGATGACGAATGAGTATTCGCCCTACCTGGGTTTCCGGCAGACGAATTTATACGTCGATTATGTCCGTTCGCTTTATGCCGTTTTAGACCGTTTGCGGGCGAAGCATCCTTCGGTGCCGATGATGCTGTGCAGCGGAGGAGGCGGGCGGACCGATTACGGGGCATTGAAATACTTTACCGAATTCTGGCCCAGCGATAATACCGATGCGGTGGAGCGGGTGTATATACAGTGGGGTTATTCCTATTTCTTTCCGGCCAATACGATTGCCTGTCACGTTACGTCCTGGGGTAAGGAGCCGTTGAAATTCAGGACGGATGTGGCGATGATGGGCAGACTGGGGTATGACCTGGACGTGTCGAAGATGAAAGAAAAAGAGCTGGCTTTTAGTCAGCAGGCGTTGAAGGATTATCGACGGCTGAGCGGGACCATTGGGCAGGGGGACTTATTTAGACTTTTGTCGCCTTATGACCGGGAGCGTGCGGCATTGATGTATGTGGATGCGGACAAGAAGAAGGCGGTATTGTTCGGGTATGTGCTGTATCCAAGGTATGGAAGCACCTGGCCGCCGGTAAAGCTACAGGGGTTGGATGGGCAGAAGTCATACAGGGTAAGGGAGATCAACCGGTACCCGGGGGTTCATGGGGTGCTGGTCGAGGATGGGAAGAAGCTGAGCGGTGAATACCTGATGAAGGTGGGTTTGAATATTTTGAGGGCGGATGCGTTGTCGAGCGCGGTTATCGAGATCACAGAAGAATAAATTATTATGAGATATATCTTTTTATTGGCGGTAGTATTTATGTCGCCGGTTTTTGCAGGTGCTCAGCGTCTGACGATTCCTTTTGGAGTAAAGAATCAGATTGTTTATGATTTGAGTCGCGGTGTTTATTCTTTAGTCCTGGATGGAAGGACGGTGGTGGAGGGCGCTTATGCGCATTGTAAGGGTATGGAAGTTTTTGATTCTCGTGCGGGTAGCAGGAATTATACGAAGACTTCGTTTTCGGATGCGACGGGCCGCGGTACGTTGTATACGGTGAGCACGGGTGGTTTGCGGCAGCTGTTTTATGTGTATGCGGGGAAAGATTATTGTGTGATGGAAGTCAGGACTGGGGCTTCTTGTAATTATATGGGTGTGATGGAGGGGGGACATATGGTGGCGGCGGGACGGGCGCTGCGGGTTCCTTTTGACAATGATATGTATGTGCGGTATGATGCGAGGGAATGGGAGAAGGCCGATTTTGTCAGCTCGGAGGTGAGTGCTGTGTATAACGATACGTCGGGGGTGATATTGGGTTCGCTGGAGCATGATGTTTGGAAGAGTGGAGTGAGGATAAAGGCGGGGGAGGTTTCGCTGTTTGCGGGGCTGTCGGATACGACGATCACGCATGACCGGGTACCGCATGGGATGGTGGGTATGGTGAACGGCTATTGCAGGAGTCCGAGGATGGTGATAGGTTTTTGGAAGGACTGGAGGGATGGGATGGAAGCCTATGCTAAGTTAAATATGGAGCTGGGGAAGAAGGTGGTTTTCGACTGGGATAAGCCTGTGCCGATGGTTTGGAATAGCTGGGGGGCGATACAGACGAAGCTGACCCTGGAGAAGACAAAGGGGGTTGTCGATTTCTTTCATGACTCTTGCGTGGGTTTCCGGCGTTCCGATGGGAGTCTGTTTATCGACCTGGATGCGTTTTGGGATAATATGACGCCGGGGGGAATAGATGGAGATGTGAGTAAGCTGCGGGCGTTTGTGGCGTATTGCAAGGAGAAGGGTATGCGGCCGGGTGTGTATTGGACGCCTTTTTCGGACTGGGGGAAGAGCGAGCGGCCGATTGCCGGGACGTCTTACCGGTACGAGCAGGCCTGGACGCGGCAGAATGGCGCTCCTGTAGATATAGATGGGGGACGAGCCATGGATCCTACGCATCCGGGGACGAGGTGGATGATCGTGCACGTATTGAGTAAGCTGAAGGAGCTGGGTTTCGAGATGATCAAGATCGATTTTCTTGGGCATGGGGCGATCGAGGCCGATCGTTTTTATGACCCGGCGGTGACGACGGGTATGCAGGCGTTTAGGAGCGGGATGGCGCTGGTCGACAGCGTGCTTGGAAAGAGCATGCTTTTATACGCGGCCATTTCGCCCAATATGGCTACCAGCCGGTATGTGCATATGCGCCGAATTGCGTGTGACGCGTTTATAGCGATCGACAATTCTGAGTATACACTGAATAGTACCGGTTATGGATGGTGGCTGGGGCGGATGTATAACTATATCGATGCGGACCATGTGGTGTTCGATGGGGCTCCCGAAGGTATGAATAGGGCGAGGCTGGCGGCTTCGCTGGTGACGGGGACGCTGACTACGGGGGATGACTATTCGGTGAATGGGAAGTGGAAGGGGATGGCGCAGCTCTTGCTGCAGAATAAGGATTTGCTCGCCATTGCACGTAAGGGGATCAGCTTCCGGCCGGTTCTTGCGAATACGGGTGACCGGGGAGTGGAGGTCTTTACGCAGGTGCTGGATGGAGTGCGATATGTCGCTTTCTTTAATTATAGTGATAAAGACCGGGTGTTTTCTTTGCCGCTGGCGCGGATGGAGGGTGTGGGCAGTTCCTGCAGGGCGAAGGAATTGTTTGGCGGGGAGGTGATGAATTTCGAGCGCAGTATGGAGGTCCGGGTACCGGCCAGCGATGTTAAAATTTTTCGGATTGAGCGTTAAAGTGAATTCCGACGGATAAGCACGGTCGGGATGGTTTCGTGGACTGGTTCGCGCTGCAGGATAAATTCCGCTGCCTTTTCCGCCATGTATTTAAAGTCGGCTGAATAGGTGGTGATGCCGTTGCAGATGATCTCCTTGACGACGTCGTCGTTGTGCGATAGGATGCCGACGTCCTTCCCCAGGACGAGCTTTTTGGCGATGCAGTCCTTTAGCATGGCCCAGAGCTCCGTATTGTTGATCGTAAAATAAACGTATCCTTTTTGGATGGAGCCGGGTTCGTAGGAGGTAGCGATGGTGCTTTTAATCTTATAATCCTTTATAAATTTTTTGTAGGCGTTTAGTATTTCGATCGGGGTATCGGAGGAGGGGCGATAGTAGTAAACCATGCCTTTGAAGGCCTTGATGGTCTTGCTCAGCTTGCTAAAGGCGTCGTAGGAGGAGCGCTCGAATTCCTGGGTGACGTGCGAGAACTCTCCGCCGATGGGCTCGTAGCGGTCGATCATGAGAAATTTGGCCATGGGGAGTGTATGGAGGATGGCCGCCGTCCGTTTGTGGGGGATAGGCGCTACTACGTACATCCCGTATTTCCCTTTTACGTTGGAGATGATGCTTTCGAAGACGTCGATATTGTTGTGATGAAAGAACACGTCGACGTGTGTGGTTTCGCCCAGGAGGTCCCGGAAGGTCTTGTAAAAGACTTCCTGGAAGCTGTCGAAGGCGAAGATGATCAGCGCCAGGCGGAGCTGTGATTCCGTGTTTTCGCTGGCGACGTAGAAGCCGACGCGGTTTTTGGATTCGACGATGCCGCGGCCGGTCAGGTCTTTGTAGGACCTGGCGATCGTTTCGCGGGCGAAGCCGAACTCACGGATAAGGCTATTGACGGAAGGGAGCATGTCTCCCTGTGAAAGGATCTTATCGTTGATGGCATTGATGATCCCCTGGACAAGCTGTTCGTGTTTGGAAAGTCCTGCTATGCCTTCCAGCTGTCGTATCTCCTGGAATACGTCGCGCATTGGCTGAATGCTTTTTGTTTCTGTACTATACTGTTCTATCGTAAAGATACTTTTTTTTAAAAGTCAATGTGATATTTTATATCATGGGTAATTTCGGGCCAGTGGTCGGTACGGAAGGGAATGGCTGGAAAGCCTTCCTTGTTGTACAGATTAGCGTTTATGTTATCATCGGACCAGCCGTAGCGGACGGCGACGGGGTGAGGGACCCCGGGGGCTTCTACTTCGACTTTGTTGTCTTTTAGGGTAGCCGTTGCCGTGTAGAACTTTTTGTCGTCGCCGGCGATTTCGAAGCCGGTCAGCTGGGCGGCTTTGGTTTGAAGGCCGCTGCCAGTTCCGGTGAAGAGTAGGGTGATTTTGTTATCGTTTATACTCATAGATCGATAGGCGGGGCCGGAGGCGACGATGGGGCGTTTATAGGTGTTTTTTAGCGCCAGGGCTGCGAGGCGTTTGCCGACGTCCTGCTTGTTCTTCGGATGTATGTCGTGGGATTCGCCGAGGTCGGTGGCTACGGCCATGCCAGTATGGGGAACGGTGAGGGTCAGGGTCTGGGCTTCTCTCAGCTCGGCCCAGGAGCTTCCCTGGTTACTGTTGCCGTTCGAGGCGTTAAAGCTGGCGAGCTGTACGTAGTAGAAGGGCAGGTCCTTTTCCTTCCAGTGGTTTCGCCAGTCGTAGATCAGAAGGGGCATGGCCTTGCGGTATTGGAAGGCGCGGGAGGCGTTATTCTCGCCCTGGTACCAGATGACACCTTTGATGGCGAAGGGTGTCAGCGGGGCGATCATGGCGTTGAACAGGAGAGAGGGGTAGCTGTTGGGACCGAAGTTGCCGCTGCCGGGTGATACGGACGCCACCTGGAAGGCCCAGGGGCCGGAGAGATCGATTGTGGTGTTTTGGAAAGAGAGATAGACATCCTTCGATTCACCATAGAAGCCGCCGCCACCGCCGGTATCTTCGACTTTTACGGCGATGAGATTTTTCCCTTCGTGGAGGATGCCGGGGGGGATTTTATAAATACGTTTTTGGGTGTAGCTGTTGGTTGCGCCTATGAGGGTTCCATTTACGTATGTCTCGTCGTTGTCGTCGATCATGCCGAGGGAAAGAAGGACGGTATCGGTTATGTTTTTTAGATTGATTTCTTTTCTGAACCAGACGATGCCGTCGAAGTATCCGCCTAGCTGCTGGTCGTCCCAGCGGCCGGGGATGTGCATGGTGGGCCATTTGCCGGCGTCGAATGCCGGGGTTTTCCAGGCGATGACGGCGGATGCGTC
>JAFDYG010000501.1 GCA_018267545.1 Bacteroidota bacterium | reverse complement strand
ATGCCGAGGAAGGGTATGCCCGGTTGCAGAAGAGCGACGGGGCGCCTCCTGATTTGATTTTTCTGGACATCAACCTGCCGGTGATGAATGGTTGGCAGTTCCTGACGAAGCTAAAGACGCAGAAGGGACTGGACCATATTCCAGTGATTATGTATTCTACCTCCTCGAATGCTCGCGATAAGAAGACGGCGTTCGAGCTGGGCGCTCTATGTTTTATTACGAAGCCGGATGCGTTTCGTTCATTGCAGGGGATGCTCGGTGTGGTGGTGGAATACGCGAATAAGAACGCATATGATTTATTATGCGACGCGGTACATAAGTCGGTAAAGAACTAGGCAGTCTCTGCCAGTTCATCCAAAAACGCAATTTGTGCGGGATTTATCATAAGGCGGGCCTGGTCTAACAAGAACCAGCCCGCCTTATCTACTTCAGGGAAAGCAACCATTCGGCCCGAATTGCGGGGCCATTCCAATTCAAATGTATTACTGACAATTTTTTCGGGGTCGAGGTCTCCCGGGCAGGCCCATGCATAGACGCGTTTGCCCCCCTTCTGCCGGATGGGGCTGAGGGGCTGGAACGGGCCTTTGAGCGTCGTTCCCGTCTCCTCGCGGAATTCGCGGACGGCGGCGTCCAGCGCGGGCTCCTCGCTCGTGAACTCACCCTTGGGGATCGTCCAGACGCCGGCCTCCTTCTTCTTCCAGAAGGGTCCACCTGGATGAACGAGAAAAACCTCTAATACATTGTGTATACGCCGATATAAAAGTATACCTGCGCTTTGCTTGCTGGTCATGGACGAACGGGGGCAAAAAATCGGCCAAAATTAGTATTTTGAGGGGCCAATGTCCCGCCCCTTATCTATAACTTTCTTCTTGTCCCTGATCGTTTGCCTGCCAGTGTTTGCGCAGTTACGTGCGGACTTCACACCCGACAAAACGGGGGGCTGTTCTCCATTGATTATCCACTTCACCAATCGCAGTACGGGCTCTGCTTCTGCTACCTATTTATGGGATTTTGGAAATGGGAATACTGCTACGGTGAGTGACCCGCAGGCGGTGTATACGGATCTGGGAGATTATCCGGTTACGTTGACGGTTAGTGATGGTGGCGCAAGCGCCACCGTAACGCATATGGTGAGTGTCTATGCGAAACCTGTATTTAACTTTACTTATGGTCCCGGGTCTGTTTGTGGTCCACAGCCGGTGACATTTACGGGTAGTGGAGCTTCTATCGTGAGCTGGCTGTGGGATTTTGGGGATGGGACCACTTTGCAGACGAGCAGCCCGACGGCGCAGCACGTCTATCCGCAGTCGGTATCGCTGCCGGTCAGTCTTACGGCGACCAATAGCTTTGGGTGTACGGACACGGTGAAGATGCCGGTGCAGGTAACGGTGCTGACGCCAGCTACGTCCAGCTTTCAGGCGGATAAGCGGGTCCTTTGTTTGGTTACCGACCCGGTTCAGTTTACCAACAATAGTACGGGGCCGGGGCCATTGGCTTTCGAGTGGGACTTTGGGGATGGGACTACGTCGACACAGCCCAATCCGGGGCATTCGTATGGGCAGAAGGGCACCTATACGATCACCTTGAAAACGACCGCTTCGAATGGGTGTACGGCGACGTCTTCGATGTCCAATTTTTTGAACGTTGCGAATTACAATACGGACTTCGATGGACCGACGGGGGCTTTTTGTCAGAGCACGAGCGTGACGTTTACCGACAAGAGTACGCCTTCGCCGAATGCTACGCAGTGGCTGGTCGATGGGAATCCGACCTACTATTATGGCTATTATCAAACGGCCTTCAATACGCCGGGAACCCATACGGTGCAGCTGATGAATACGTATGGAAATTGTCCGCAGACGGCGACCAAAACAGTTACGGTGAATCCGCTGCCTTCGATACCGCCTTTCGACATGGTGAATACACAGGCCTGTGATCACTTCACCGTGGCCTTTACCGATCATACGCCTACTGCTACTTCCTGGTCTTGGAACTTCGGCACGCAAAACGACGAGGTCTCGCCGGGGCCGGCTATCAGTCATGACTTTCCGTATAACCTGTTGCAGTCGGTTCGATTGAAGGTGACGGATGCCAACGGCTGTTCAAGTAGTCTTTCGCAAACGGTCGGGATCAACAAGCCGACCTATTCGATTTATGAGATCAATCCGGGTCCGGCTGCCAATAGCTGTGTGAACCCGCTGACGAAGACCTATGCGTTTCAAAATATCGCTGGCCTGCAGAGCTGGGTCTGGGACTTTGGGGATGGGACAACGTCTACGGACCCGCAGCCGACGCATACTTTTTCTGCGCCGGGGGCGTATGGGACGGTGTTACGATGGACCGATCTGAATGGATGTACCGGGACGACGAATATGCTCAGTACAGTGATCGGCGGCGCGATGTCGGTCGACTTTTCCTCGGACGTGACGACAGTGTGTGCGGGTACGCCGGTTAATTTTACCGGGCCGGCGATTACGGGGAACGGGGCTACTGCCGGGGGTGTTTTTGTCAACTGGAACTTTGGGGATGGGGTGACGGCTGGTAATACCAATCCTTCGCATTCCTATTATTCGCCCGGCGTCTATGCGGTTACTGTCAATGTGGCCAATGCGGGCGGTTGTACGGGTTCGATCACCAAGACGAACTATATCACGGTGAAGGCGGCGATCAGCACGTTTAGTGGGCATGCTTATACCTGTACCGATCGGGATGTGGTGACCTTCAACTATACGGCGGCGGCGGGCACCAGCCTGACCTGGCAGTTTGGAGATGGAAGTTCAGGGGCGTCCGATGCGTCTGCGACGCAGATCACGCATAAATACCCGGCTACAGGGACGTATAACGTGGACATAACGGCTGCGGATGGAACCTGTACGCGGCAGTTTTCGGACCGGGTGTTTTTGCTGAAGAAACAGACGTTACAAATCTCGGCGGCGTCTACGGTCTGTGTGGGGAGCTCGCTGGACGTGACGATGAAGGCGGAGCGGAATCCGGCGAGTCAGTTTTATGGGGGGATCTATGACTATACGCCGCAGTTTTATTATGGGGACGGGACGCCGTTTGGCGGGTCGGTTACGCTGACTGGCAGTCCGAATGTGAATGGGACGTTTCAGTGGACGCTGTCCGGTTTTACCCCGGGGAAGACGGGCTTAAAGCTCGTGACCTCTTCTTATTATTTTAATTGCACGGACGAGAGCAATACGATTCCACTCACGATCAAGGGCGCTTCGAACGCTGCGTACACGGTCGTTACGGACGATCGTTGTTATCAGTCGCCGGTGGTCCTGCAGGACAATACCACGGCGGGCGCGAATAATTCGATCGTGTCGGAGACCTGGGATTTTGGGGATGGTACTTCGTCGAACCAGATCGGCGGGACGATTACGCATACCTATGCGAGTCCGGGTTCTTACGCCGTGCGGCTGACTGCGTCGGATGCGGGGGGATGTACGACGACGAGCGCGGTAAACTATGTGTCGGTGAACGGGCCGAAGGCGAGCTTTACTCCTTATCCTGGTACCGATGTCAATTTGAATACGACCATGTTTTTTAGCAATACTTCGGCCAACTATGGCAGCAATGGGACTGTTTGGAGCTGGGCTTTTGGGGATGGGAATACGTCGTTGGATTATAGTCCTTCGTATACTTTTACCGTTCCCGGGAAGTATGAGGTGGTTCTTCGCGCGTCGAACCCTTCGCAGACCAATACCTGTGTGACCGAGCAGCGAACGGTTATCAACGTCCGGAATTTCAACAGTCATTTTAGTACGACTGAATCCTATGTGGGCACTTCGAAGTGTCCGCCGCTGTTGGCGCAGTTTACCAATACTTCTACTGGCTATATGAGCGTTAGCTGGGACTTTGGCGACGGCTGGACGGCTGGGAATGTCTATGCGCCGAGCCATGTCTATCAGCAGCCGGGGCGGTACATCGTGACGTTGAACGTGCAGGGGTACAATGGGCTGACGGCTTCTTATATCGACTCGATCTTTGTCCGTGAGCCGGTGGCGGACCTCCAAAGCAAGACTCCGCTGGTCTGTGATGGGCAGGTGGCGATCTATGAGGCGAATGCGACGGGCGCGAAGAACTATACCTTCGATTTTGGGGATGGGAGCGTGGGTTCGGCTTCGTACCCCGATTCGGTCATCTCGCATACTTACAAGGTGGGGGATTATACGGCGCGGCTGGTGGTGACCGATACGTTTGGCTGTCCGGCGGCGGCGAATACTGCGGTAAAGCTGTCCGTGCATCCGAATCCGGTGGTGAGCATCTCGCCTTCTCCGGCTTATTTGTGTAAAGACGCCGATCTGACGTTGGTGGCCACGGGCGGCAGCACCTATGCCTGGAGTCCGGCGTATGGGCTGAACCAGACCACGGGCGGAACGGTGATTGCTAAGCCCAGCACCGACACAAAATACCAGGTCCTCGTGACCGACGCCATCGGCTGTCATAGTACCGGCGACGTGACGGTACACGTGGTGTTACCGCAGAAGCTGGTCGTGACGCCGGATTCGACTTCGGTCTGTTATGGCGATACGGTGACGCTGATGGCCAAGGGGACGGACGTATACAGCTGGCTGGGCGATGTGCAGGGGGGAAGCTCGCCGGGTACGGTGATCGCGCGGCCTTCGGCATCTATCGTTTATACGGTCATCGGTCAGGATATCCATTCTTGTTTTGGCGATACGGCGCACGTGACCGTGACGGTGCTGCCGGTGCCGAGCGTCGATGGCGGGCCGGACGTGGAAGTCATCGCGGGTTCACCGGTGGTGCTGCAGGCGACGGGGAGCGCGGACGTGATTAGGTGGGAGTGGACGCCGAAGGACTATCTGAGCTGTACGGATTGTGCGCAGCCGGTGGCTTCTCCGCGGAAGCCGGAGAACTATGTAGTGAAGGTCTTTAACGAGGTGGGCTGTAATGCGAAGGACACGGTGATTGCGAGGATTCTCTGCGAGGAGTCGAGGGTGAGGATCCCGGATGCGTTCTCGCCGAATGGGGATGGTCGGAATGACCGGTTTACTATTCTGGGTATCGGGCAGGTGAAGCATATCATGATCTTCAACCGATGGGGGGTGAAGGTATTCGAGCGCCACGACTTTTTCCCGGCGGATGCGGAGTCCTGCTGGGATGGGACGATCAATGGGCAGCCGGCGGCGACGGGTACCTATGCTTATTATGTCGAAATGGAATGTCCGTCGGGCGGGATCTTTGGTCGTAGGGGGACGGTGGTATTGGTGCGCTAGGTGCGGAGCGTGCGGGGCTAGGGTCTCAGCAGCACTTTTGTCGTTGTTTCGTTTCCAAGACTGTCTCTCACTTTTAGGGCATATACGCCCGGCATAATGTTTTTGTTTAGGTCGAAGTGAACGTTGTAGGCGTCGGTCACCTGTTGCTCCGACTTCCAGACTTCGTGCCCCGAGAGGTCGAACATTCGTACGCTGAGCGTTCCGGTGACCCGGTCCTGGAAGGAGGCGACGAACCAGCTGTCGATCGGGTTGGGGAGGATCTTCATCCGCACGCCGTCTATCTGTCTGGAATCCTTTAGCAGCAGGATGGTCGAGTATTTCTTCTCGTTTATTTTGATCCGGTAATAGTAGTAGTACTTTTTCAGGTTGGTATCCTGGAACGACTGTGTTTTTACCGTTGCAATCGTGGTGAAATTGGTTCCGACTTCGGAGCGCTGGACTTCGTAATTGGTGATGTTCGCGCCCTGGTCGACGGTCCATTGGAGGCTGACCTGGGAGTATTTCCAGTCGCCGGTGAATGATGTGATGACGGGTGGGATCAGCGCCTCGTTGAAAATCGGCAGGGGGCTATAGGTCGCCATGAGAACGCTGCTGAGGTCTGTGTCGGAGAGCTGGAACCAGTCTTTGAGCACGGTATAGTAGACGCTGCGGAAGTCGAACTGCATCGGGATTTGGTCGTTTACTGCGGCGTTGACGGGGAGGACGGGGCTCGAGCCGGTGAGACCGGGGTTTAGCTTTGTGCCGAAGAAGAACATGGGTATGGCGGTGCCGTGGTCGGTGCCGGTGCTTCCGTTGGATTTGATTCTGCGGCCGAATTCTGTAAAGGTAAAGCCGGTGACGCGGTCTTCGATGCCGAGTATTTTCAAGTCGTCCTGGAAGGCGTTGATGGCCTTGGAGAGGACGCCGAGCGCGTTGGCGTGTGTGCCGATGGTGTGATCGGTCGTGTCGGTTTGTCCGGTGTGGGTGTCGAATGAATTGGGGTGATTGACGATATAGAGGGGCGTGGTGAGGCCGCCCTTGATGAGGCGGGCGACGATTTTTAGCTGTTGTGCTAAAGAGTTGTTCGAGGGATAGAGGGTCGACTGGCTGGAGGGATTGACGGCGGCGTTGGCGGTCTTGATGGTATTGGCATATTGATTGGTCTGTTGTTGCTTTAGTCGTAAGAAGCTGAGCTCGTTTCCGTAGGGTGTTGAGGGAAGCGGGTCGGTGGAGTTGTTTACGAAGTTGTAGAAAGAGCTTGGGTCTGTGACGGTGAATGCGGCGTTTGTTGTACTGGTTTGCGTCATGACGGAAGCCTGTGAGCCGATCTGGATGGCGAGCGGGTCGTTGGGAGGCAGGGTGTTGGGGTAGGGGGGGTATTCGGCGTCGATGGTGCGGCCGAGCCATCCTGTCGTTAGATATTGGTCGGAGGCGGCGCCGGTGAGCCAGATATCGGTGGCGCGGAAGTGGGAGAAGTTGGGGTTGGGGTAGCTCACGCCCTGGACGATGTTGACGAGGCCGTTGTTGTACATGGTCTGGAGCTCGGTCATGGCGGGGTGGAGGCCGGTGGCGGAGGTTCCGTTGAGGGTGAGGACCTTGTTTTGCGGGATGAGGATGTTTGCTCTTGCATTGGTGAGCTCGGAGTAGCGGTCCAGGGAGATGACGGTGTTGAGACCGTCGTTGCCGCCGTTGAGCTGGAGCAGGACGAGGACGCGGCCGGAGTCGAGGGACTTGGCGGCGAGGAGATGCAGGAGTGGATTGGTCGACATGGCTTCGACGGGGAAGCGGTTGATGAGGAATGGCAGGGATAGAAGGGCTCCCTGCCGTAGGAAGTCTCTACGGCGCATGGCTTTTAATTTGGATGTTTTAGCGGGACCGTCGCGGTGGCTTGGGCCGCGGCGGTCGATTCTTCGCCTGGCCTAATACAAGAAATACTCCGCGAGGCTCGTGATGTAGTTGATCACGGCATTGAGAGGTGTCTGTACATTGGTCAGGGCGGTCATGTCTGTTGGCTTGTTGATGTAAGCGTACCAGGCGTTGGTCCAGTAGGCGTCGTTCTCGCCGGGCGGGACCAATCTGGACTTAAGGTAGGCAAGCTGGGTAGGATTGAGATCCATGGGAAGAAGGTATAAGTTGAAGTATGCGATGAGTGCGTTGGGGTCGGCTGCGTTAACGAACTGCTTTGTAAAGGCGACGGCGTCTACTTTTAGCTTTACGCCGCTGACGGTGACGCCGGTGCTGGTGAAGGCGTTCAGGTTCTTTGCTTTTACCTGGATGGTGGCGTTGGACATCCAGGTCTGGTAAAATTTTGTCTCGGTTACGTAGTAGGCGGGCCAGCCGGCTACGTTGGGTGTGTCGCCGATATTCTGGGCTTCGGCGGAACATTTATCACAGAAGTTTTTCCAGTGCAGGTACTGGACGTCTACGGGAGAGGCGGCGAGGGTCAGGTTGAGCTCGCGGACCATGGACACGTAGAGGTCGATGGGACTCTTGATGATCGTGCCGAAATTGGCCGGGTCGAAGAAGTGCTCGCTTTTGAAGAGGGCTTTTAAGACTGTGGGTATATCGTAGTTCGCGTTTCTGAAAGTGTTGGCCAGGGGTGTGATGACGCTGGTTTCGATCTCGGGGGTGATGTCGTAATAGACGAACCAGGTGTAGAGCTTGCGGACGAGGAACTTGGCGCATTCGGTCGTTTGGAGCAGCATGTCGATCAGCGCGTCGGTTTCGGAGGCGCCGTTGGAGACGATCTGCTTGTTGGCGTAGAAGGACGAGAATGTTTTGGCCGTGGTATCGTGTCTTGCGGGTGTAAAGACGCTATAGTAAGTCCCGTCGGACGTGTTTTGGAGCGCCTGCCAGCCGGTGAGGGTTTTGGCCGCGGCTTTTACGTCGTCTTCGGTATAGTGGGAGTCGGGTCCTTTTCCGATGGCGAATAATTCCTGGAGCTCTCTACCGTAATTCTCGTTGGGAGCGGTTTTAGCGTTGGTGTAGCCGCTGAGGAAGAAGAGCATCTGGGGGTTGATGGTGACCTGTTTCAGGAGGGTTTTAAAGTTCGTGAGCCCATATGTTCGCAGGAGCTGGTGATATTGAAAAACGGATTTTGGATAGGTGGGGGAGGTGCTGACCCCGAAATGATTGGACCAGAAGAGGGTCATTTTTTCGAGGATATGTGTACGTTGGTTGATCATCTGTCCCATCCACCAGGGTTTGAAGGAGGCGTTGATCCGGTTGTTGTTGAGGGTGGTGCGGGTGTTGGCGTCGGAAGGATCGGGGAGGCCTGCGTCTATCCAGCTGCTGCCGAATGGGACGCCGCCGGTGTCGGTGCCGGTCGTATAGTTATTGACCGGAGTGGTTGTGGGCAGGATTGGGTTGTCGATGAGGAAGTCGACGGCGTCGGTTATGGACATTTTCCGGAGGAGATCGACGCTTGCTTTGGTCGCGCCGAAGGTTATTCTGCGCAGCAGGTGGATCATTTCTTTTTCTGTCCAGGGGCCGGAATAGGGGTTTATGCTACTAAAATCGGGTCGGATTGGGTGTTTTACAGGGGTTTGGGAGTCTTGAGCCTTGAAGATTCCCATATGTTTTATTTATTCAATCTAAAATAGGAGATTAAAATGGAATTAAAAACGGTTTAAAAGGCCGCGGGATAAAATACCCCATTTCCGCTAGTGGGGTGTGTGGGGCTGCGCGCGGCTGCGAGGGTTGGGCGCGGTTCGCGCGATGGGTTCGCGGCGTTCGTGGCGTGCGGGTGCGTTGGGTTGCGCGCGGTGCGCTCGTGGATGTAAATTAAAAAAGCCTCCGGTTGAGTGGAGGCTTTTTTATATGGTAGTGAAAATCTACTACGGCATCATGGGGCTCTTCTTAGCAGGAGCAGCTTTCTTCTTAGGGGCTGCCTTCTTCTTAGGAGCTGCTTTCTTAGCTGCTTTTTTAGGAGCTGCTTTCTTAGCGGCTTTCTTTACTGCTTTCTTTGCTGCTTTCTTGGGAGCGGCTTTCTTAGCAGCCTTCTTAGGAGCTGCCTTCTTTGCGGCTTTCTTTGCTTTTGCCATTTTGTTTGAATTTAATAGTTAGTAAAAAACTGCATTCTTCGAAAAATGCATAAGCAAAAATAATGCAATAAAAATATTATACAAAGTATTTGGCCATGTTTATCGCAATCATTATCGGAAATTCCACCGATAATGGTGAGATGGTTTCGTTGTGTCGATTAATTTATTGCGGGTGATGATGTTATCGTTGTCTTCGTTTCACTTGCTGTGTTGTTGTTGCGATCGTCTGAAACCATTTATTGGTGAGGGTTTCGTGCGACACGGATCGAATTGTGGGGACTGCTTTTTTTCATTGATAGCTTCTTTGCCGATGGATGGGGTGGGAGTTTTTGCCGTTGGATTTATTGTGTGGATTTTTTTGAATAAAGGAGGTTATAGTGGGGTTTTTTGTCCCCGGAGCGGGTATCGGGTCCCGATTTTGGGGGATAGAGGTGCTTTTGTTAAATTTAAACATGGGCGATATTCTATTCCAATCTGACCGTTATTTCAATTTACAGGACGCGGTATGCAGTCATGGACAGCTGTTGCTGCGGTCGCAGATGGGGGCAGCGCATTCGACTACCATCGATATCATTTTTCAAGGAACCTACTTTATCCAGCTGTGTACGATGCTATGGGGAGTAACGATACGTTGGGCCGACGAAGGGGATTTCAAAGGGTATGAGTCTATCAGAAACAGATTTGCCCCTGATGGGAATAGGCTTTTCGAGGTGGTTAGCGGGGGAGAAAAGTATTATGTTGGGGCGGGCTCTTTCGGAGTATATGAAAATGCGCTGCCGTTCGGAACGTCGAGCCTGGGGTTCGAGATATCGCAGGAGGAAAAGGGGAAGCTGATTGCGGCTAGTTTTGAGTTTTAGCTTTTATGGATTTTCTTATAGTTGGCATCATAAGCGGTTTAAACCGTTTTATGAGAAAATCGTTTACACTCTTCTTTTTGTTTGCAGGGCTGGTAGCCTCTGCCCAGCCCGAAGGCGGCGCTGCACGTGAGGGGAGCGCGCGGGATGCCGCTCAGCCTTCGGTCGATAAGGCCCGCGTTATGGACTTCTTTCAAAACCAGGAATTTTCGGAGGCGATCGAGTATCTATCGCCCGCTGTTAGGGCGGATTCGGGTAATGTACAGGTACTAAGCTGGGCCGGTTATGCCTATTATATGACGGAGCGTATGACCGAATCCGGGAACTGCTTCCGCAAGGTAGTCTCGCTGGACTCGAACAATGTCTCCGCTCTTCATTACCTGGTATTGCTGGAGATTGGCGAAGCCGGTGGGGGGGAAGCGCTGGAGTATTCGCAACGACTTCTTTCGCTGCAACCATCCCGCGCCGTGTGGTGGCGGACCGTGGGAGAATGCTGGAGACGGAAGAATAAGCCGGACAGCGCTCTACCGTATTTCGAAAAGGCCTATGAGCTGGCACCGAAGGATGTGAAGACGGTCGCGGGGCTGGCCGATATCTACATCGATAAGCGACAAAATGCCCGGGCCGATACCATCGTCGACTATGCGCTTCTTCAGGATTCGAATAACGTCTCTCTGCTAAAGCTGCGGGTGCGCAGCGCTTACCAGGTCCAGGATTATTCGGCGGTTCTGCTGTCGGGTGAGCGGCTGGTCCGGCTGGAGGACCCGTCGGTCGTTTCACTGACGTGGCTGGCTCTGTCGTATTATAATTTGCAGCAGTATCCGGATTGTATCCGTGTCTGCGACCACATGCTGGATATGGGGCTGGAGCTGGAGTCGGTTTATTATTACCAGGCGCGGGCCTATACGAAGCTGAAGGACTATACGCGGAGCAACGAGCTGCTGGCAAAGGCCCTTTCAAAGGCGATCGGCAATACGGCGGAATGGTATTTCGACGCCAGGGCGGACAACTACGAAGCCCTAAAGGATTACAAGTCGGCACTCGCCAATTCGGACACCAGCTATTATTTGTTTAAAAGCCCGGTTACGCTCTACAACTGCGGCCGGATCTGCGAATCTGAATTGCACAATCTGGCGCTTGCAAAGCAGTATTATAGGCGTTATCTTGCAGTAGCCCAGCCGAAGACGGAGCAGGAGAAGAAGGCGTATGCCTATGTGAGGAAGCGGTGGGGGAAGAAAAACTAAGCATGAGACATTCTTTATTGTTTGCCGTTTTGCTGCTTGCCGGGGCTGCTTGTAAAAGCGGTGGTTCGGGGAAAGAGGCCGTTGCCGCGCCCATAGAGGTCAGAATGCTCGGCACCTGGGCGGCTATCGGCGAGCCGAACGCTACGTTTGTCATCACCAAGGATTCGATCTTTTATCCCGACCATAATAAGACTTATAAGTACGTGCTTTCGCATGATAGCATGCATATCCAGTTCGATGACTATGATGGGGATTATTTGGTGAAAATGCGGGGTAAGGATACGCTGGTTTTGATGGAGGGCGAGCCGAATGTTTATTATAGATTCAAGTGACCGAACAGCCTTATAACATGAAAAAACTACCTATCCTCCTTCTCCTCGCGCTTGGGACCTCCTGCGGCGCCTTCGCCCAGCTTCAACGAGGGGCTTACAAGCTAACCATGCCTGTCGACAAATCCACTGTCTACGAGCAAGAGATCAAGGAAAGCCCCTACGTGCTGCCCAACAATACCATCCAGCTGTATCCCGGCGAAACGGTCTTTATCGAAGTGGAGATGGCGGACAGCAATATTACCAGCATGACGGCCGTTAAGGAAAATCAAAACCCCTCAAAGACGCTTATCCTCAGCTTCTCCCAGGAGACTAGCGGAAAAAAGCACGAGTCGATGATGCTAAAGGTCGTCAACCCGTTCAAGCAGCGGCTTTTTTATGGGGCGATGATTTATCTTATGCGGCAGAAGAAATGGGCAAAGACGGATGTATTGCCGGTGGAGCCGGGGCTGTCCAGCTATGAAAACTGGCCGGATGTCATCACCTCGATAGGGCTGGGGCATTGGAGCTTTAAATCTAAATGAATTGGGAAAGACAATTCTGGTTATAGGGACGTTTTTTTGTCTGATTCTGGTTTCCACCATCTATAGCTATATATGGCAAAAGAATCATGGCGTATACGTCATCGGTAAAATAGACCGGATAGAAGAAGATGACGACGACCAAAAGGTTTACGTCAGCTATAAGTTTCGGGGAGAGGTCATCCATCGCGATATAAAGATGAGCGCCGTCTTTTCACCGGAGGACACGCTGAAGCGGTATTTCTTTCGAATCGACACCGCTCAGCCCATTAATTTTCACGCTATTTTCACTTTTACCGTTCCCGATTCGATAAAAGAAGCGCCGTATAATGGATGGGACTCGCTACCTAAGCATGTATCGCCGGATGATACGGTCTCCCTGGATACAGTCGAAGCCCGATCGGTGCTTTCCGACTCCTCGATAAGTGTCCATATGGCCGGCAAGGTCAAATATGTTTTGGTCGACACGATGAAGTTTCTAGTCCCGGACTCTATCGACATCCGTCCGACCAATCTCTTCAACGGTATCTATCTTGTCAAAAACGGGTCTCTGGAGAAACACAACTATTTAATTACTGCCAACTTTGTTTTCTTAACGATCTATGAGGATGTAGGGACGGGGTACCGGGGGAATTTGTTCGCCATCGACAGGGTTAAAAAGTCATTTGTCATGGATACGGCGTTTGGATGGAACCATCTGCGTAGCTCGGCTGGTGTCTTTGTAATGGAAGCCGATGGGAAGAAGGTTTTCACGGTACATAAGCCACACTGGATTGACACGAGCGGGCCGTTCATCGTGTCGGCTTCCGTGGACGAAGTCCGGGGGGGATTTTTTAAGGAGATAAAGAGTGTTTATATGCCTGGCGATGAGGTTCCTGGGGATACGGCGCTGCTGCATTTTTACAGGGATGCCTTGTTGCCGAGGAGTAAGAGAGTTTTTCCGATGCCTATTTAATAAACATTGTAAGACCTATGGCCGAAGATATCTTAGACGAAAGCGTCATTCATGGATTGAAATATACCCGAAGAAGGAGCCTTCTTCCACTGTCGATCAAAATTTTTACCTGGATCTTTCTGGTCTTTGGGGCTTTGGCCGTTCCTGTCTTCATTTTGGGCTTGGTTGGCGGCGATTTTCAGATGCATGTTTATGGACTGGCTGCTGATGCCCCTCTTACTCCGATAGGAATCGAGCTGTTGCTGTTGGTTGTTTACAAGGGGATCGTGGCTTATGCACTGTGGTTTGAGTGGGATGCTGCGATCTGGATGGGGATTGTCGATGCGATTGTAGGGCTCGCGCTTTGCGCGGTTTCAACGGTTTTGTTGGCTTCGTTTCAGTTCGAGATTCTCCTTTTGATTCCCTATTTGATCTGGCTGAGCAGGTTGAATAAAAAGTGGGCGAATGCCTGGAAGAAGGCGGGTGGGGCAAATAATGCGCAATATTAGCCGATGGAACAAACACCTCAGCAAGAGCCGGAAAAAAAGGATTATACGCCGCTTATCGTCTTGGCTGGCATTCTATTTTGTGTGTGGTTAGTAATATATGTGAAAGAGACGTTGAAGCAAAGAAAGATGGATGCGGACCCGACTTATGTCATCGGACGGGTTGCCGAAGTGGAAAAAAGCAAGAGCTCACGGATTTATAGATATTCCTTCAATTATCATGGCGGCACTTATTCTTCTAAATTCTCCGGTATTGGGCTGCCGTTTCGTGTCAAATCGTTTGTGTTTGTTCAGATTCTCAAGACCGACCCCGCCGTATGCACTGCCGTGCGGGACGTAACCGTGCCGATTTGCCTGACGCAGGATGATGTTCCGAAGGATGGATGGACTGAATTGCCTGTGGCTGCTTGCGATACGAGCAGAACCATTGCACATATTATTCAATTGAATCACCGGTTTTATTGGAATATTCGTGATTCCGGGGCTGCATATGTCAAAGGCAGCTATCTTTTTTCTGCAGATGGAAAGTGCCGGTTTTTTAATTATAATAAGGGCGTAAGAACGGCTTATGCTATGGATGACCTTGCGTGGGAGGCTCTAAATGACTCAACTTTTCAGATAGAGGGGATTGATAGAAGAATACTATTTTTTAGTGAGGATTCGATAGTTCTTCAAAACCGAATGACGGGAAATATTTTCTTTTTGCTAAAGTCGGATGAAAAGAAGTAGGAGGGGCGGACGTCTATTAATACGGCATCAGCACCGTCACCGTTGTTCCTTCCCCTGGTGCGGAAGAAATAATTCCTGAGCCGCCGGTGAGCCGTGCGCGGTTGCGGATATTATGTAACCCTAGGCCGTTGGCAGGGCCCTTCAGTGTCGATTCGGGGTCGAAGCCTTTTCCGTCGTCGCGGACCCGGACGCGGAGCTGGTCGGGATACCAGGTGAAGCCGATATTGACAAAGGTGGCTTCGGCGTGTTTGACGCAATTTTGGAGGCATTCCTGGATGATGCGGAACAGGATCAGCTGTTTGTCTTCGGGAATCGTATGCTCGGTTCCTTCGGAGGTGACGCTGACTTCGAGAACGCCTGCCTTGGTGATGCGGAGGCCTTCTTCTTCGGCGGCTTTGCGGATGCCGACGTTCATGATGTGCGCGGCGTGGAGGCTCTTGGAGAGATTGCGCAGGTCCCGGATGGCGCGGGCGAGGTTTTCCCGGGCTCCCAGAAGGAGCTGCTCGTCGAGCTCTCCATCGCCGATACTACCGAGCTGCATTTTGGCCAGGCTGAGGAGCTGGCCGACGTTGTCGTGAATTTCTTCGCTGATATAGGTAAAGGCTTGCTCCTGTACTTCTAGGCGGGCTTGCATGAGCTGCTCGTCGAATAGGGCCTTCATGGCCTTTTTCTCCTGGGCGGTCAGGCGACGACGGTAATTGTAGTACACCAGCATCACGAGGAAGAGCACGCCAAAGAAAAGCAGGATGAAGATCACTGCGAGTATGGTCGACGTTATTTGCTGATTTGCATCCGGCATATAGTTAAGGGTCAGCTGTGACCCGGCGTGGGGCCGGGGGACGGCTCGTTACGACGCTAAAATATAGGATTTTATGATGAAATTCTATATTATGTTTTCCTTTATTGCCGTGTGAAGTTTTCTATTGTTTTTTATGCTTTATTGCAATATGAAACCCCTGGTTGAGGAAACTCCTTATAAGAAGGTGAAGACAATGCTAACCCTGGTATTCGTGTTGGTGGGCGTCTTGATCTATGAGTGGTATACCCATGAAAAAAGAGCGATACTGATGGCGGATATGGCGAGGAGGGGTGTTTACACCAAATGTGAGCTGGTCGATGTGGAGGATAAGCCACGAAGGGGGAGATGGCTCACTATCCGGTATACCTTCGGGGGAGAGGCATATGAGGAGGAGGTCAAGGGCGGGCTAAGCCGGAAATCGATCGGCCGGCAATATCTTATCAAGGTGCTGCCGGACAAGCCCGAGACGCCTTTGTTGTTGGAGAATGATACTGTTCCTGCTTGTATCGAAAGAGTCTTTGCTCCCTCCGCAGGTTGGAAAGAGCTTCCCAGTTGCAATTAAATGGTTGTTTTATTAGCCGTCTGCATCCTGCACAGGACAAACGCCAAGCTATAGCCCATGTACAAGACCGCGTTGGCGATCGGCATGACTTCCAAATAGAGGATCTTGTGCCGCAGCTCGATATTATGCTCCCGGATATATTTCTGGGTACCGAGGATGATCAGCGTCACCATGCTGAAGAGCAGGATCATGGCGCCGATGGTAAAGCGGGGATCCTGGAGGATGGCGGACTCGTCGTCGCGGCCGACGGTGAGACTGGCGAGGGTCAGGGAGGAGAGGACGATGTTGGTGGCCTGGAGCACGAGGTTGGAGTAAGTGTTGAATTCGACCGGTCCCTGGTAGAAGAAGAAGTTCAGCAGGATTAGTATCTCGAGGAGAATGGCGAAGATGAGGTAGCCGGCTCTGTGCCGGGGGCGGAGGTTGAGCAGGATCGAGAAGAGGTAGAGGAAGAAGGGGGTGGACAGGAGGAGGTAGAGGTTGTAGATAGTGTAGTTGCTCTGCCAGTGGAAGAGGCGGAAATTGCCGGCGACGATCTCCGTGAGGTTGTCCAGGACGAGGAGAGGGATCATGATGGCAAGACCATAATAGTTCAGCCCCCTGCGGCAGAAGATCGCGCACAGGAGGCTGAACAGCTGAAAATATTGATACCAGAGTAAATGCATTATTTAGGGTTGGCCGGCGTCAGCGCCAGAGATTGATGCCGGCGTCAGCCTTTTTAGGGTTGCAGACCGCCGAGCTCGTATCCGCCGCCGCCGGGGTCGGTTCCGGTTACGCCCCTGGTCTTGCTTACTTTCGCCTTTGCTGCCTTGGCGGCATCGGTCGTACGATAAGCCGGGACGATGAACACTGCGATGCGGCCGACGAGTGAGGCTGCCTGACTCGTGCTTTTGACAAAGTTAGGGGTACAAATCCCAAATTTCATCTGAAAATCGAGATTTGCTCCTTTGCCGTCGGGGTCATAGGTGTCGATGACGCCTTGCATCCAGGCCATCAGACCGGAAGCTTGGAAGCTTTCGGAGGTGGTGATGGGGTAGGTCATGGCAGGGCAGGCCGTGTTTTTGACGGGCGGGATGTTGGAGGTGATGCCGTAGCGGGCCATAACGGATACGAACGAGTCGAGACAGGGCTGGTACTGGGCACGGGTGACGGGTTGACCATTGCCGGTAGGGGCGTCGGGGGCGGAGGTGGCGCCAGCGGCCGCCGTGGCCGATGTGCTTGCGGTTGGGGGCTTAGGGCCGGGACCGCCGGGATTGCGCCAGGATAGATAAACAACTGCTACGAACAGGACTGAACCGAACATGAGGATTTTCTTCATGATTGGATGAGTTTTAGTGGTGAAGTATAGATGTGAAATTAAACGCGTGCTTTTTGGGTATTGGGGCGTCGAGCAGGTCGATCAGGGAGAGCGACTGGAAGGACTTCTTTGTCATGATAAATAGTATTTGGTGTTGGGAATTGGCCGGCCGGAGATAGCATAATGATAACCAAAATTTTGGGGAGTAAAAAGGGTGTTTTCACCCAATGTGTCAGGACAGGGGTTGGAAACCCTCAAAAATAATATTGTCGCAATAGCTCTTGACCTTTTCGTATACGGTCTGGCTATCTACTGTCCATCCGATCACTGGTTCTCCCTTCTTCCTTCTTCTTTCCAGGTCTGCCCGGGGCAGGTCTTTTACGTCATAGGCAATAAAAGCCGGCTTGCTGACAAAGTTGAGCTTGAAGTTCCTGAGCAGGTATTTGGTGATTGGGTTTAGCGGCTCACTTTTGAAGTTGGAGGAGAGTTGTCCCCGGATGATATGTGGCGCATGTTTGGCGAACCATCCCAGGATCATCGGGTCAAAGGATTGAATGGCAAATGCGCCCTGGTATTTTTTTAGCTCATTTAATATATATGAATTGGCCTGTTTGACCTGCGGTTGTCGTTTGATCTCGATGAGGATCGGTACCCGGCCATCTATCAGCCTGAATACCTCTGTTAGGAGCGGGATTGTCTCCTGGCGATTTTGGGCGCCGGACTTAAGTACGCAAAAGCCCAGATCCTGGCGAACCAGGGTGTCGACGGGTTTGGACGTGCCACACATCCTTTGGATGTTATCGTCGTGAAAGACAACGACTTCATGATCGGCAATGACCTGGACGTCCAGTTCGATTGCGTATTGGTTATCCATTGCCGCTTTGAAGGCAGCCAGGGAGTTTTCGGGTACGGTTGGACTATGCAATCCCCGGTGGGCGATGGGGCGGGACAGAAGAAAATCGAGATTTACTTGCATGTATCACAGAAGTTTAAATATAACTTGTAATGGAATAGATTGTTTTGATATTCCCTGTCGTTGACGATTACCTCGATGCTGTCTTTCTCGTGGACGGTGAACAAAGAATCTTCCTTGACGTATTGATAGCGGCTCCACCCCTGATGGGCCGTATTGATGCGGTACAAAAGTGCTGCATGCCGGAAGGTATCGATATAGGGAAGGTTATAGGCATTCTTTGTGTGCATACCCATAAAACCGTCACGGGTGCCCTCGGGACAGACAACACCGACGAATGTCCCCACGTCGATGATTCCGCTTGTGCCGAGTCTTAGTCGGCCGCTTTTTTCAATAGTATATACGCTGTCGTTTACTTTTTTGGTCCATTCCGGGGCGACTTTGATACCGGCGTAGGGGCTTGTCCAATAGGCCCGGGCTCCATACCTGATTATAAAAGGCGTAGAAAGGAGGAAGACGAAGCCGAGGATGGCAAGGCTATAGTAGAATACGTCTCTGGATTTCGTCTTTACTTTAATCGCGGGGTTATCGTGCAGCGGAAACTGTGCAAAATAGCTGGCCAGGCTGGCGTGATAGAAGGAAAGCTGATAGCTGGAGTGGTTGATCAGCCCCACTTTTAGACTTTTTTGGACCCAGTCGGAGAAGCGGCGTGGCGCGATTCCTCGTTGGTGAAGGGTGAGCCGGAGGATGAAGTGATTAAGGGCTTCCATCCCTCCATACCACAGAAAGGAGAGCAGGTAGATGCCTATGCCGGTGGTGATGAGATGGTACCAGCTCGTCAGGTGTAGAAAATGAAGGATGAGAAAATAGATGAGTACGGCGACGAAAGTAGATCGGAAGGCGTGTTTCGACGCTTGGGCAAGGGTCTGAAGAATGCCGTAGAGCCGTCTGGACGTCTCTTTCTCTTTGATTGCGACTATCTCCTGGGCCGGGTCTTCGTACCTTCCGGCAAAAATATAAATGAGTGTACCGGCGATCGCCAGGGTCACGAAAAAGGCATAAAGGAAGATGGCCTTATCGATATTTTGGATCGGCGTTTTTGAAAAGTCATTCAAGAATGGGATTAGCCAGTTGTTGATAAACAGGTTCCCGCCATACCGGTGTTTTACCGTCAGCGCCACTGTTCCGGTGATAACCCCGCTCACGATACCCCAGGAAACGGCGTAGCTAAGGGCGTGTTTCCAGTTGAAGCGGAAGAGCTTGACGGGAAGGATGTATTGCCCCGTTCTTTTTTCGAGGATGATCCGGTAGCTAAGCATTGTACTCAGGACGAATCCCAGGACGATACCCGGCCATGTTTCGGACATGGAGAAGGTTGGAGTGGTCATGTCGATCCTGGGGACGGAAAATCCCTGAAAGACTCCACAGACGAAAATCAACAATGCCACAAGGGTCATGGAGAACAGGACTTCGAAGATCGCCCTTTTTCGTTTTGAAAGATTGCGTCCGAAATTGAATCTTTTCGACTTGTAAATCCCGGCGATCGTCCAGAGGGTTATTCCTCCCAGGATGCTGTTGGGGATGAAGGCGATGGGGAACGAGACGATACATGCGATGGCGACGCCAATCGCCATCGCGGTGGTGATCCGGGTGACGAGATAGTAGAGATTTTGCAGTGTTCTGTATTCAGGTGTATTCCCTTCTTTGTCTATACAGCGGAGCCAGTTGGGTTGGATGGACTCGATAAAAAACGAGCTTTCGCCCATGATCTTGGCGACCCATACCATGTAGGTCCGGGTCTCTATGATGTCGGCTTCGTTTTGTAATTCCTTTTTAAATAGCTTATTCTCGCACTTGCGCCAGAGTATTTCCAGCCATTTATTCTCATCGGCGGTCTTCATCTGCTGTTTCTCCGCGGTTGTTAGACTTGCATAGCTGATAAGGAAGAGGTTTAGGATAATGCTTTTGGAAAGGTGCGTCATTACATTGTTCACGCTGCTTAAGAACTGGTGGATCTCTTTCTTTTCCTTCGTGCTGTATTTGGACCGGTCGATAATGTCTAAAATTTGATCGGGTGTCAGCGCCTCTATGGGAATCTCCTCGATAAGGGAAGCGTCTGGTAAGAGATTTGCATTTACGATTTCTTTATAGATTTCCGTCCTGCAAGTAATATAGATTTCGATCATCTTATTGTATTCCCGAATGGCCGCGAGACACTTCTCCCAGGACTGCGGCTTTATTTCGTCCAGGCCATCGAAGTAAAAGACGACAAAAAATGTATCGATCAGATTCTGCAGGAGTTTCTTGTCTATCTGCCCATTGCTCTTTTCGACATATTCTGCGATGCAGGAAGAATCAAAGCCTTCATTCAAATCCTTTAGCTCGATATACAGCGGAATGGCCTTTTTTTCCAGCTTTTCGGGGTCCGATAAAAGGTCGTCTAGCTTATCACAGGCTTCTCCTGCCATCTTGATGAGTTGGAAAGATTTGCCGCTGCCTCTTTCACCAATGATGATTTTAAGGTCCTTTTTTGTTTGGGTCGACAGGGAGACGACCATAAAATCCATCAAAAAAATTTCCGGGTTCCTGATCTGTTCTTCTTTCTTGTTGATCTTGTTTTTGGTGTAGGTAAGGACCTTTTTCCGTAATGACTGTGTATTGAACGGGCCTTTTGCTTCTCCGTATACGGATGAGGCTGAGGGAAGGTGTTTGTCCAGTCCGGGGATTCGCCGCAATTGCCGGTCTACGAACTCGACCAGGGGTGGGGGGCCGAACTGTCTCCAGAGGGGGTAAAATATGAGGAGGCCGCCGACGATCTCACTAAAACTTTTTAATGAGCCGCCAAACGCTTTGCCGTAGCCAAATAAAAGAGCCCCGGCTAATAGGAGAAGGGATGGGGTTTTGTATTTTTTCACGGTTAATTACAATTTTTTCCAGGGTTTGGGGGCCATTGTTTGTTGTAAAGCGCCCAGCCGTTGGGGTCGGATCGCATATACTTCTTCCAGGGTTTGACGTCTTTAAAATAGTGTCCGATCAGTCCGCCCAGCCTGATTTTCATTATTCCTTTATCATTCTCGCCGCGGCAGGCGCTTATCTTATCTGGTGTTCCGGCGCCGCGACCGCTTCGGATGAGGTTGCCGCTGCTGTCATAGCAACACTGCTGACAAGAGTAGCCCCATTTTGTCTTGACTGCGGGATAGGAGCGGTAAGAGGTGTAGGCGCCCTGGTGGTATTTTTTTAGGTCGCCTTTGTCTTTGGCCCAGCCGTCGTTGAGGTGTACGCCATTGTAGTCGATGTCCCTGCAGGGGCAGTCGGGGAGTTGGTGGACCCAGGCGGTGTCTTCCTGTGGGGCTTGGGCATGGACGATTTTACAAAAAAGTGAAAATAATAGAAGTATAGACAAATAGCGACGGCGGATCATATAACCCCTTTTTTTCTAAGAACCTAAATGTAGTAGCAATTCGATCGAAAAGTATGCGTAGAATGAAAAGGGGTGAAAACACCCTTTTTTACATTGTTTATTAAAATTATTTTGAGTGGATGGGTAAATATATTCTTGTACTGGTATTCTTATTAGTTCAGACGGTTGGGTTTGGACAAAGTGAGCCTGCGCAACCGGCCAGCGACAGTGCTGGAAGGGTCTTTAACGTCATAGCAAAAAAGGGGGAGATAAAGGATGCTTTACCGTCGGATGGTACGGGACGCTATCTTCTGACGAGTAAAGAGGCGGTATTGTCTTTCTCCGTTTTGATTTCCTTGTTTGTGATCATTTTTATCGAGGTATGGTTGATCTACAAGATGAAGATCCATGATGACAATGCGGTAAAGCTGATTGTGAT
Organism: Bacteroidota bacterium; assembly: GCA_018267545.1. Classification (GTDB taxonomy): domain Bacteria; phylum Bacteroidota; class Bacteroidia; order Chitinophagales; family Chitinophagaceae; genus Puia. The sequence continues at coordinate 20,753 of JAFDYG010000501.1, read as the reverse complement.
TACGGTCGTTTTGATGGGGACGCTGTTTATAGTAATGGTGGGTTTTGACGATCGGATAGTAGCGCCGGTGTTTGGATTGTTTGGTACTATCGTAGGGTACCTATTTGGGAAATCAGCAAGTAGCAGTAAAAGCGAATAAATGATTCGATATTTAAGAACCTTCTTAGTGATTCCACTGACCCTTTCCCTGTTTTCGGTAAGGGCACAGAAGTCCTCCAACGCTTTGGCGACTAACGAACTGGAGATTATGAACTTTTCCAGTGAGAGCGTCGTCTTCCGTTCCTCGTTTAACAAGAGTATATGGACGAGGCATACGCTGGCGGTAAACAAACAGCTTTCGTTCACCTTGCCAAGGCTCAGCGAGTTTTGTTTCGTAGAGTTGTGTCAGAGGAATACGGATGGGGTTTCGAGCTGCGATACTTTTCGGCTTAAGCCGGCTCGGAGGTATTCGATAACGCTCAGCGATGAAGGTGACAAGTACGTCGTCAGGTATGCAAGAGATCCTCAATAACGGACCTAAATATTTTTTATGCGATGTATTCTACTGGCATTCCTGTTGTCCTGTCAGGTTTCAGAGACCAAACAGGTACACTCCACCAATTGCCTCCTCAAGAGAAACAATGCTATGGAGGGTTCTGTCAAGGATAAGTTTGCCCTTTTTAGTATCCCGGCTACTGATCCTCTTTATAATCCTACGGTACAGGTGATCGTGGAGATCCAGAATGCGTTCTTAGTATACCCGGTTTTTTTCTTCTATGATGACAAGGACCATAACAACGCTATGGCTACCGATGAAGTGGTTCAGGCAAATGGCCCCGATGGTACGGTGATCTTTGGAAGGCGTTTTTTTAACCGTGAGTTTATAAAAACAATAGGGGGGACCACGATTCCCGTCATTATGGCGCATGAGTACGCGCATATTGTGGATTATAAATTTGGGGTATTGGAAAATGCTGGGGTCAAGCGGGCCGAATTATTCGCGGACTACTTCGCCGGTCTTTATATGTATCTCCGGGTTTTGAAGAACGAAACGACAGACATAGCAAAGTGTTATGAGTCATTCCGTTCGATGGGTGACACCGATTTTGGTAAACCGAGTACTCATGGAACCCCCGAAGAAAGGTACAAAGCGTTGAATAGCGGATTCAAGACCGCCCAGGCTTATGCCGCCAGGGGAATATTGATGAACCTGGATATGGCCATCAACGAGGGGAAGAAATATGTCATGGAAAACGTTAAAACGACGGATAATTCCAAGGACCCTCTATGAGCTTTGGGTTAGGGGCATACAAACCAATACTTCCACGCATCCGTGAATGTCTTATTCGATATTATCTTAACCGTGATCCAGGTTGAGCCTCCGCATTTCTTCATGTCGATATCGGCCCTGTGCTGGCCACTGACTCGTGAAGAGGTTTCGTACAGGATGGCTCCGGTGGTATCTTTTCCGCAATAGATGACTATGCCGTCTGGCTCGGTGTACATTTCATAGTCTATAAAGAATTTTAGTTCGGGATTCTTCATATCGAAGGAGGCTACGTCGTCGGTGGAGCCGGCCTGGTGCGGTGGTGCGGTGCAGGGGGCGGGGTGTTCTTCCGGCATGAGACAGAAGGTGCGTCGCTCGCGGGGATAGTTGATGAAGTCGGGTACGGGATGCCATCCGGCGAGCTCGCCATCCTTGTAGCCGGGTTTTGAGGCGGAGATGTGGAGTTTTGAAATGGCGTAGGCGTCTTCGTAGTAGCCCTTACCTACCCCATTGAGATTGGTCGTTCGTTTCACGGGGATCTTGCGCCCGTTGTAGTCAAAGTTGATCGTCGCGGAGGCACCGGCGACGGGCGCTCCGGTTTTGCAGTCGACGACAAAAAATTCGATGGGTTTTTTGATCGGCTTGAGGGGAAGGAGTCTTATGTTGCCTACGTTATTAAACAGCTCTTCTGTAGTATGATTCATGATGCTGTCCGGGTAATAGCCGTCCAGGGAGGCGACCAGCTTCACCAGGCGTCCGCACCTTGGGAAGTGGGTGAAGATCACCTTGCCGTTCGGGTCTGTCACGGCCGAATCGAAATACTGCATACCCGAGACTTCGGTGATTAGTCTTACCGAGGCGTCGGGGAGGGGCTGCAGATCGTCCTTGTCGATCACCTTAAAATCCAGTTCGGTGAACAGCGCGTGCATCGGCAGTGTTAGGGTGTCGCCGTCCCGGAGTCCATGAAATCTTGTGATGATCGTGTCGGAGGTATAGCATTTGTTGGACGCGGCATAGACGATGGCATTCGACCCGCCTCCGAAGATCAGCGAATAGACGCTGTATTGCAGATGGATGAAAGAAGCGGTACCGGTTGAATCGGCGATCTTGTCCAGACGGACGGCTTCATTGGTAAAGAACCGACCCCGATCATAAAGGAATCGTTTGTTGTATTGAAATGTCACGGCTGTGCCGGGAATGGGCGTGTGCGAGCCGGCGTCTACGGTCTTGACATAGACGTCTTTGTTTAGCCGGATGAGCAGCAAGAGCGGTAATAACAGCAGTAAGAGCCACCACCATCTCCGCTTCCGCCGTAGTTGGATCTCGTAGTTCAGTTGCTCTTTTTCAAAGGTAAAGTTCTTCTTCATTTACGGCTATTTTTTAGGGCTTCCTTATTCTTTTTGGGGTCAATGAAGACCGTAACCTTCTCCTTGTCGACAAATGATTCGTGGGGCAGGGTGCAGTAGCCTTCTGCGTCCGTGACTTCTTCACGGGTCTTGCCGTTGTACTTCAGTTCGACGTGCACACCGGGTAGCGGTTGTTTCCGGTGTCCTACCAGTCTTATTTTTACAAACTTTGGTTCGGGTGGTGGGGGTGGGGGCGGCTCGACGACTTCGGGTGGTCTGTCCAGCTGGAGCAAGAAGTCGTTGCCTTGCTGCCGGATGAGTTGGGTCTTTTTTGTGGTGGGGATCGCGGCGGGGCCGAAGGAGATGGTTTTGCCCGATTCGAGGTCTTCAAGTGGGATCTGTCCTCCTGGGCCGGAGAGCATTAGCACCTCGGCGCCGTCATAGGAGATGGAAACTTCTACGTCTTCGTATGGCTGACCGTCCTGGTCCACCACTTTTATGGAACCGGTGGTGAAATAGGGAAACACGGCCTTGTACGATCCGTTGGGGACGACGGTGAAGGTGTGGACATAAGCTTGCTGTCCTTTGACCACGTCGAAGACCGTGAAGTTGGTCTCCAGCTTGCACCTACCCCGGTCGTAGAGCCCTTCGTCGTTGGTCGTTTGCAGACTATCCTTGCCCATGTAACCGATATAGAATTCTTTTTGGCTGGCTTTTGTGCCGTCGGTATAGGCGAGTTCGATGAGTACTCCGGCTGAGGTTAACCTTGGCCGATCGATGATCTTGGCCAGGGGGTCGATGTTGCTCGAATCGTCGTTGAGGCGGCAGCCCCATTGAGTCAGTACGGGGTAGAGTCGGGAACCCCTGGATACGACCAGGACGTCTTTTTCGGAAGGGATGAGGAGTAATTCCTTTGCAATGGTCTTGAGGTCGGGGTTGTTTTCCAGACGAGCAAGGATAGAGGCTTTGGCGGACTCTATTTCGTCTGCGACGACGTCTTTCTCCTGTTCGGTCAGTTGGTGGAAGTTTCTGGCCGGGGTGTCTTCGGGTATCTCCGGTAGCTCGGTGCTCCAGTAGGTATAGACTGCATTTACGTCTGGCCGGGCAAAGAGTTGGAGGGCCATCAGGCCGATGTCTGCCTTTAATTTATTATATAGGAGCGTGTAATTGCGTGGATGCAATACAAAGGTTACAAACTTGTTTTGTGTTTCTACGAGTTTTAGCATATGCTATTGTTTACACTGCACCTCTTTTATAGCGCTTTCGTCGACGAATTCCTTCCCTTTGCCTTTGAAAGCCCTGGCTTTAAGGGCCATTTTTTCCATTTCTGTTTTGAGGAAGGGATATTCATTAAGGGTTGCATTCTTGCTTGCCGTCAACAGGTTTTTATATGCTTCCTCCTGCTGGTTGATGTTGATGTCGGTACGGGCGTCTTCGAGCGTCGAGCGGCAGGTGGCGGTTGCCGAACAGTAATTGGAGATCAGTCTGGCCCATTTGTTTACCGTCTCTTTTTGTGGGGCGGTTAGGGTGGTGCTGACGGAAAGTTGTTGTCTGAGCGATTCGAGGATATTGGGGCAGGCTACCGAGTCGTAGGGGTGTTGCACCGCGTGTTTGGCGCTTTGGACGGCTTTGCATAGGGATAGGTATCCGTCCAGGTCGATCTCGGGTTTTTTGGGTAGGAAGGGGGAGATGGTAGTGACGTATGCTTTTAGGCTTGCGGCTCTTTCTTCGTTAAAGGAGGTATCGGAAAGGATGGATTTTGATCTTTCCGAAAGGTCTTCGATTGTGAGTTGGACCAGGCGATCGTAATTTTTTCGGTCTGGGTTGATATCCAGTTGTACGGATTTTGCCAGGGTATCCTGCACGTCTTTCTTTTGTTGGGCGATGGTGGCGTTGATATTCTTGTCTAACTCAGCGATCTGGGTGATCAGGGCTGAGGAGTCTTTTGATACGTTGTTGAGGGAATCTGTCAATGATTTGAGGATGCCGGCGTCTTTGTCATGGTCGGTGGCGTCCTTTGTCAGTTTGTCGATGCTAGCCTGTCTGGATTGGATCTCTCTGACAAGGTTGGGGGAGTCGACGTCTGTAAATCGTTTGATTCTTGCGCGGAGGTCGGCGGATGAGGTTTTCTTTTGCTGGACGTCGGCTGTCAATTGTGTTATGCGTGTGTCGGCCTTGCCGATTTGTTCGTTTTTGCTTTGGAGCGTCTTTGTGGACTGAGAGGATTGGGACTCGATCTTTTTTTGTAGTTCAGCAATCGACTTTTTTAGGCGGCTATTGGCGTCTTTGAGGGTTTGGTTTTGGCGTGGAAGGATTGTGTTAATACTATCTTGTATCTCATTGTATCTTGGTATGGGTAATGTAGCCTGCCCGACTGCAGTTTGTAAGGCGCCGGCTATGATCAGGAGTATGAGTAAACTAGTTTTCATTGACAGGTCGTTTTTGGTATTTTGCTGTCGAATGGGAGTTTCTTTTCGTTGTTATCCAGCAGTCGCTGGACTTCGTTGTACAGGAAAGGGTAGTTGGAGCGGTCTACGCGTTGTAATAGGTCAGAAAATAAGCCGGCCGCGACAACCCTTGCGTCAGGAATATATTCCTTTGCCTTAGTGGCCTTATTATAGCAGTCGGTGTTCACCTTGCAATAACCTTCCAGCGCAATCCTGTATTTGTCGGTAATGACTTTTTGTTCGGGGGTCAGGGGTGTCTCTTTTTTCAATTGGTCCAATGCGGCGTTACAGGTTTCGGTCGTATACGGTTGTTGGAGGATGGTCTGGCTTTTTTGAATGGCAGCGGAAAGGGAGGCATATTGGTCGAGCCTACCCATTGCCTTTTTGAAGGTTTCGTTATCTCTAAAATAGGTGGCTAGCCTTTCTCCCCGGGTTTTTAGGTCGCCGACCGACTTTGTCGAAAACGAGGTTTCTGAAGTGACGGCTGTGACGTCTTTATTGAAGTCTGTCAGTAAGCTATTGCTTAGTTGGTCGCTATTGCTTTTGGCCCTTGCAGCGTCAGCGAGGGATGCGTTGAGAGTGGCAAGGCTAGTGGCTATTTTCTGACTTTTGGCCGTCAGGTCGGGCAGCTGCGCTTCTTTTTGCTTTTTCAGTCCGGCCAACTCTTCGTTCTTCTGTCGATGGAGGGTGATTTTTTGTTCCAGCTCTTTCTTTTGTTGCTGGATGGGCCCTTTGTCGAGGAGCTGTTTATTGGCAGAAGCGAGGGTTTTATCTTTTTCTTCTATCTCTTTTGCGCGCGCGTTGGAATCCATTCTGATGCGGGCTATCTCCTTTTGGTCTTGTTGTAGCTGGGTTGTGACTTGTTGGGCTTGTTGTTCGAGTAGTGTCTGGGCGGCGTTCTTCCGGGCCAGTTCGGCGTTGACCGGGGCTAAGGCTTTCGTCGATTGGATGGAGTCTGCGGTCCACTGTTCTTGAAGTTTTTTATAACTCTTCTCTTTGTCGAGGCTGTCGTTTTTCTGGTCGGCATGCTGTTGCAGCAGTTTTGCCATTTTCTCGTTCATGTTGTCAAACTCGGTCTTTTTCAATGTAATAGATTGTGCTGGGGCTACATGGACCAGGACTGACATTGCGAACAGAGATAAGATGATTATTCTTATAGGTTGCATTCCTGGAGCTTACATTTGTTATAATAAAAGTTGTTGGGGCGGAAGTCGCTACAGGGGAATCTGCGGAGTAGGCTGTCGCGGCAGAGTTTTCGAAAGACGTCGTCGTGTTTTCGTTGCATATTGATCTTACTCTCGTCGTCCCTTAGCAGGGATTTTATCTTGGAATTATCCTTTACGTTATCGGTGACGAAAACCGACTGGATTCGGCTGGTATAGCTGTTACTGGTGGCGGATTCGTAGATGCTGTTTTCGGTATAGTTGCTGACGTTGTAGTGTATGGAGGGGACGGACATGAAGGTGCGGAGGTATCCGGAGAGGGTCTTGATGGTTTGTGTCTGGAAGCCGGAGGGGAAGACGCCGAGTTCCTGGTTTAGCGTTTTTGCTTTGGCATCCGAAGGGTCGGCCGTCTTGCAGACGGATATGATTTCTTTTTCCAGTAGACCGAAATAGACCGAATTGAGATGAGAGGTTAGGTTTTCTTGTTGTTCTTTGGTGATTAGGGGGACTGGCGTGGCTTCGGCATTCTGTTGGATGCGATTTTTCAAGGAGTTGTATTCGAATTTGTTCCAGGGCGCGTTGCCAAGGGCCACGATCTCGGTTTCGAGCCGATTGTAGTATTTCGTTTGGACTACCGTTGGTTGTGTTTTGGTTTTTTGGGACCAGTCGACTTGAGAGAGGCCAATGGCGGTGGCTGCTACGGCCATTATAATGAGGAATATGAGTAGTTTTTGATTCATACTTGGGGGTATTAAGGTTATGGCAATGCTTCAAGTTTGACGTTTAAAATTTGTATTTCGTCATCAACTTCTCTGTGGGGTTTTTTGAGTTGGGTTTTTAAACTTTTTATAACCGTTAGTGCTTTTCTTACTTCGTCCTTTTTTTGAGAATTTTTTACGAGATTGAACAATGCGTTTATTTCGTTTAGCCTACCTTGTTCGGTAGTCGCGTTGCCGGGTGATGTAGTGTTGTGATTGGAGCCAGAATTTTGATTGCCTTTATTATTGTCTTTATTATCCTTGTTGGATTTGGCTATCTCGGCGAGTCGTTGTTGGTAAATGTTTTCTATTTGAGATTTAAAAAAGTTGAATTGTTTTATGTACGCCTGATACTTTTCTTTATCTCCTTCATCGCCCCATTGATTCTTTATTTTTACTAATAGCTCGGTGGCATCGTCGTAATGGATTAAACGGTTTTTATAATCATTAAGGACTCTTGCCATAGCTGTGCTATCTTCGATGAACTCAAGATCTTGAGGAGCTATCGGCTTTATCTCTTGCTGATTTTTTTTGCCTTGTTGTTGACCATTATGTGTAGTATCTTTTTTATCCTCTTTGTTTTTGCCAGAACCCGAAGTATTGGTTATGATAAGGGAGGCCAGGGCGATGGTGCCAAAAAAGAGTAGAGTGCAAATGGCCGCTTTGGGAGCGGTATTCAGCCCACGAAACCAAGCCATTATTCCCCCGGTCTTCTTTTCGCTAGAATTGCCGCCAGATGATTGCTGCTGTTCCTGGTCCGTCTGTTTTTTTTTAAGAAGGACGGGTACCTTTTCAGGATGTTCCCTGGAAGTTATGCCGGAGTGTAATTTATTAAACAGATAGTCCTGGTCAATGTCCTTTTGGTGATACCCCGTTTTTTCCAGGGTGATCTTTAGCTGATCGCGCCTGGTAATCCCGGTTTTTATATTATAATCTCCTTCGTAGGAACATTCATTCTTCAGCACCTGTTGCCCATTTCTTATACAGGAATAGTAAATATTAAAGAGATAGTCCCCCGAACTCTCTTCCAGGGCTACTATTTTGAAATAATATTTTGGAGAGGGTGTGAGACTGACCTCGCTAAGTTTGCTAGTGATTGTTGGCGTTTCAGTCGGTAGTAAGAAAACCCTTTTATACTTGAAAAACTCTTCTCCTTCATAATTCTCGAATATAGCAGATAGGGCTGTTTCATCCTTATATCGAACAATACAAACCTCCTCTCCGTCCGATGAACGGGGATCTTCTTCATTTGCTATTAGTCGATACTTATTGTCGTCGATGATTGCTGCGAAGAGCTGACTATCCTCGATAACCTCGTGGTCAATCATATTGGGCCGTGGCCCGGAGGCAATATATCTGCTCCAGTAATTGTCGGAAAGGACGCTCAGTAGTTCTCCTATATTATTATTTTCCCTAAAAGTCAGCCCGGCGGGAATGACTATCGTCATTGCGTAGAAGCCCGCGCGTCCCACCCAGTCGATGATGGTCCGGTAGATGGTGATGCGGCTGTAGTCTGGGAAGTGTTCTATGCAATAAAACGAAAACTTTGGGCCCGAAAATTGAAAACTGAGACGGATATCGTACAAGCCATAGTCTCTCCTTGTTTCTTTCTCGAGGAAGTTACAGGCAAAAAACTCCTCTACTCCTTGTTTGGTTCCCCAGGCTATCAATCCGCAGGTTGTATTATCTCTAAGTTTCATCGAAGATGGGTATTGTTCTGATTTTATTTTTCATTGCTTCCAAACATCCGAGAGAACCAGCCGGCTTTTTTGGGCGGAATTCGGATAGAGGAAAAGGAGCATAGCCAATTGAACAATCTTGCGGAGTCCCGATCGTTGTACTCGTATCGCTTTCTTTCGTCAAATTTTCCTAAACTAAAAGGGAATACGATGAACTTTAAACCATAAGTCCGCTCATATTCTCTGCATAGATTATATAAGCCCAGGTATTCCTGTTTTAAGAATCTGGCTGCGGCGTCTTCGGACTGGTCTTTGTTTTCGTCCCATTTTGTAATTAGAATGCAAATAGCTTCGGTGCTTGCCAGTGTCCCATGTTTTGCAAAGAATTGAAGAATAAAGTCGAAGCGTGAGCGCTGGGAGTAAGCCATACGTCTTTTTTCTTCGTGGATATTATAATCGATCGTAAGAAAAATGATCTTATTATTGGGACTTTCGAAAAAATACTGCTTAAATTTTTCCGGCAATTGCTCTTTCGAAACGCTAAAACATTTTTGAAAGACTTCGCCACTCATTTCGATAAAGGTCAGTGGATGAATTTTACTGCTGTCGTCTTTAAAATCACAGGCCATATATTGAATATATTCCACTGGTGTAGCCGGGAGGAGTAATCTGTTTTCTACAGCCGTTATTAAATCCTGAGAATATTTGTATCCGGTTGTGTTTTCTATGAGTGCCTTCATTCTGCCGGCTTTTTCGGCATAATAGATGAGGCCAGACATGAACGTGGACTTTCCAGATCCTGCTACTCCTAAGACGAACACGTCAACTCTATCCTCCATTAATTTGGGGACGTCTTTCCAGTCGAAGTCGAGCATCATGGCATTTACGGGTCTCTTCATGATCTCGTTCAGTGCTTCGGGAGACAGTATCCTTTGGCCGATGAGGTCGTGCTCCTGAATTATCCCTTCCTCCAATAAGGCCCGTATTTTGTCCTGACTATAGTTTCCTGCCTTAATATGATCCATATGCTGCTGAGGAGATACATATAGGAGTTGGTCCAGTCTTTCCTGGGTAAATACGCCTAGTTTAACCAGTTCGCTACCACTGAGTGTACCATCGTCCATGAGTTGTTTGATCTTCGCATCGGGATAGGCACCCTTACGGATGAAATCGATATGGTCTGCTGCTGATAATTTTATGCCCATATAGTGAATTGAATGATGAGATTATAGAATTTACAGGTTTTTTACCGCGCCGGGCGGTGGTGCATAATCGGATGTATTCCTTTTTAGCCTTTGGTGGTATCTGCCTGCGATTAAATATGGAGCCAGGATACACGCGTGCACTAGGAGATTGAGGAATATCACCAATAAAAGGATCATCATAGACGCGTCTCTCAATGATTCGAATGGGTTATCGAATCTCCTGCCTTTGTCATAGGATTTCGTGAAAGAGAAAGAAGGGAGCTTCGTCAGGGCAACGGCATAGTATTTCTTATACATACTATCGCAACCGTCGTAGTAATAGCCGATGGTTAGCAGCCTCCAATTTTCGAAAGTCGAAGTCGCTTTTTGCTGATATTCGTCGAATTCCTTGTCGAGGGAATCGAGGGTTAGCTTATCCGATATAGTCGCGCTATCGCGGGAAGCCAGCACCTTGATCCGGCTCGCGATGTACATATCGTTTGCGGTGAAATTAACCGCTCCAGGGAATCGTCTCTCAATTTGTCTTTTATAGCCTTCTTTGGCGGGTTGAAAGGCTGTCAGGTAATTATTCATTTCCGTCAGGGCGGCAACTTTGTTTTTATTGGCTTCATTCCGTACCGCGAGGGTATAATTGGTTCGGAGTTCCTGAATCGCGGCTACCTTATCGAGGCCGGCCTTTTTGATTTCATCTTTCCGGGTGTACTCCACGTCTACCGAATGAAAGATGAACGGGAACATGGCGAAGGCCAATACAGCGTAAACAATGCTAAGCGAGATCTCTGGTGCATGATTGGGTTCTTTTTGACTTTTCTGCTTGAATTTGACAAGTTGAGTCGGAAAGAACAGCAAGACGAGCAAGACGGCTGCGCATATAAAGCTACAGAGTACGACGTTTCCGTGGAGAACATATATCATTCCTTTGAAGAGAAAGAGCACACAAGCGGCCATCCCCAGATAGCTGAGGAAGTCGGAGAAAGTGAGCTTCTTATTGTTGGTTGCCATATGTTAGTTTTTAGTTGTTGTTTGTTATTGAATTTTTATCAGCTTGAACTTGAATCGATTCCCGCCTGTCTGCTTGCCCTGGGCTACGCATTCGGCGCAGCCGGTGGAGTCGGGGCTGCAGGCGAAGCGGTAGGGATAGTATTTTTCCGGGGGAGGTGAGCAGGCTGCTGATGTTGTCTGGTCGACCAGGAATTGGTCGGGTTTGAGGGCGAGCGAAAGTGGGGCTCCGCACTCAGTATTGTCCGGTTTGATCAGGGTGATCTTACCGGTGCCGTTGGCGAAGAAGTCGAAGTAAAGGGCGACTTGCTTGCCGTCGATCGTACTATATATATAGCTGGAGCTCTTCCAGCGGCCTACCGCAAACGTATAGTCTTTGGCATGCGGAGGGATGTGCAGGGTATCTTTGGTCGTGCTGTCGGGACACTCGCGTTTGAGTTTTTCGATCTCTTGTAACAGGCTGTCTATCTGCCGCTGATTGTTGGGGCAGCCGGCTCGGGGCATCTTTTGACGGTTGGTATTGGCTACGCCAACGGCGCGGTCCAGTTGGATGATGGGGCCGAGGTGCTGGGTGCCGCTGTTCACCGGGATGCCGGTGGACTGTATGAGGTCTACTATCTGGTCGTAGTTTAGTGCGGGATTGGCGCTTTTGATCAGGGCGATGCCGCCGGCGACGATGGGGGAGGCCATGCTGGTGCCGTTCAGGTATTTGAACTGGTTACCGGGTACGCTGCTATAGATTTGTACGCCGGGGGCGCTGATCGTGGAGTAGGCGCCATAGTTGCTAAAGGAGGCTTTTGTTTCTCTGGGGTCTACGGCGGAGACTTTGATGGCGTAGCGGCTTCTTTGCATTGGGTCGAGTCCGATCATGACGTTGTCGTTACCTGCTGCCACGACGGTAATGATGTTTTTTTTATAGGCGGCCTGGAAGAGTTGGTCCCAGAATTTCTCTTCGCTTTTAAAGGCGTGTGCGACGATGTCGGCCTGTCTGCTGATGGGCATGGTGCTGATGCCGGGAGGGGAGGACATGCCGAGTGACATATTGATCACGTTGGCGCCGTGGTTGATGGCGTATAATAGTCCGTCGATGATGGATGTGCTGCTCATCACGCCGTTGCGGTCGCTTACCTGGACTGGCATGAACTTGCAGTTGGGGGCGATGCCGGCGACGCCGATGCCGTTGTCGGCGAGTGCCAGTGCGATACCGGCTACGTGTGTGCCGTGAAAGGCGTTGTGCGCGGTGTTTACCTGGGAGGAATAGGCGGGGACGTTCCAGGGGCGGACCACTTTGCCTTGAAACTCGGGGTGGCTGAGGTCGAAGCCGTCGTCGACGATGGCCACGACGAGGTCGGGGTTGCCGCGGGTTTTATCCCAGGCTTGGATTGCTTTTACTTCCTGGTGGTACCAGGACTCGTTGAGGTCTTTAAAGCCGGGGTCGTTTGGGACATAGCTATGGTGGAAGATGCTTTCGTCCCAGATGAGCATTTCGAAGGCGGGGATTTTCGATGGCAACTCTGTTTTTAGCTTCTCGCGTTCTGCAACGGGGACCTGGAGCTGGAGCCGTTTGGTGATGGTATCATAATAGATGATCTGGTAGTCGGCGCTGGGGTAGGCTTGTTTGAATGCCTGGGCGAATGCGTTGATGTCGGTGTTTTGGCCGACGAGGGCGACGTTTAGGCGGTCGGAAACGATGGAGCGGACGGTATCTGGGTCCTGGATGATTTTGGCCGTGTCGATCGGGATGATTCTTCCCGGCTGGGCGGGGAGGATGTGCGTTTCGGTTTTGCACTGACGGAGGAAGAGCAGGAGGAGTAGGAGTAATAATAGTAATAGAAGTATCCACCACCATCTGCGCCACCAGGGACGTTTCTCCACGGTGGGTGTGATACGGGGTGGGGGAGGTGGGCTTGGTGGGGCGGGCGGATGGTTTTGGGGCCGGACTGGTGGTGGTGGTACGGATGGGGTGGGTGGAGTTGGTGGCTCTACCAGTTGGGTGGGCGGGGGGAGAGGAGTTGGTGGCACGGGTGGTTCTGGCGCAGCTGGCGCTTGCGCCTCCTGCACGGGTGGCTTCCACGGAAAGTGCTTTTTAAAATTGTACCCTCCTTGCTTCTCTTTGGCTAGTTGGAAACCCCAGCCGACGAGGACGATATTATCCCCATCCACTAAGATGTGCGAGTCGTCGGGCAGTTCGAGCGACCGCGTAATCAGCTGCCCCCATGCATTATCCTCGGCGTTCTCCGACTCCAGCAATCGCTGCGAATGCTCGCGGAGTGTGTGGAGGCGTTCTTGTATGATCCGGTTGGCCCGGTCTTGTTGCTCCCTGGGTAGCTCGTTATAGGGAACCGGCTTATTGCTTAGCGCATCCGAACTCCAGGAAGCGCCGGGGGACTTCGCCGTATCTGTGTCCGAGATGTGCGGCTCGGCGAAGAAGGAAGCGAACTCGGGTCCCAGGTGTTGTTTGAGGTGATTCCTGAGCTTGGTATAGTGTCTATATACGGGCTGGCCCTTCCAGACGATGGGGGTGTAGTTTTGGATCTTAGCCGAATATATGATCGTGTTGTCCAAACGCTGTATCGTTTTAAGCCAGGTTGAATTCGTATAATTTCATCTTTTCGAGGAGACCTCCGAGCAGGCGGTTGGCTTCCACGTTATAGGTCGGGATATCGCAATTGGCGATAAAAGAAATCTTCATCAGCTCGCGCCACCTGCGATAGTGCCGTATCATCGGAATGTTTTTGATGGTGTCGATGTCGAGCGGGATCCGGTTGAGGTTCTCGCTCAAGTGGTCCATAAAGTCGATCAATTTCTCCACGGATTGGTCGCCACCTTCTTCTACGGTTCGGGACAGGGAATGGAAGCTGTCTACTTCTTCGGGGATGATCAGGTGGAGATCGTTGGCGGCATTGGTTTCGGCGATCTTCTTCTTGTCCGAGTCGGAGAAGAAGGACCAACCTACCGAGGTTACAAACTCGTTGATGATGCTGGTGGTGATGTGGGCGATCATATCTTCGGTCAGGTCCACCCGCTTTAGGGTGTCGACGTGCGCGCGGATGCTGCTGGCGATGATCTTGACTAGGTTGAGCTTGTTGAAATTGGCCTTTAGGTTATCCAGTAACTTGAGGAGCAGGGACTTTTCAAATCCCAGGTCGATAAACTCCTGGAAGTTCTCCAGGGTCAGACGGGTATTGAACCAGTGGTCCCGGGCGCCTTCGGCCAGGACTTCGGAGTTATTTTTGAGGTTATACAGTCCGCCGTAGAACAATTCCATGAGGTCGATGCCCATATTCGTAAAGAACTCTTCGGCTTCTTGCGTAGTGTCGCGGTGGTAGTCCTGGCGGAGGATCTCGAGGTTTTCCGCGTAGGTCTTGTCGCTCCGCATACGGGGACTGCCTTCGCGGATGAGTTGGTATTGTTTGGCCGCTGGAGCCTTGACCAGCGCGATATCCTTGAGCTCCCGGTGATAATAGTCGAAGATCTCGGTCTCGGCGATCGTCAGGTGTTCGATAAAACTACCGAAGTGATAGGCGTCCTTTCCAAAGATGATGTTCATCACCGCGTGGATCTCGGCGCCTTCGCGGGAGGCTCGTCTGATCTGACCGTCGGCTTGGTCGTTGTGATAATACTTGCCAAGTGCCTTTATCGCGTTTTGTTTGAACTTATCCAGGAGATTGACGTACCGGAACGACCTGATCGTATTGTTGGCGATCGGGGTCAGGTTTCGGATGATGTATTCGCTGCCGTCCTTATTGAGGCCGGTAAATTCGGACCAGGACTCCTCGGGGTTGTAGAAATGGTCCTTATTAAAGGGGTAGTTGACAAAGGACTTGTGGAGGTCGTTCATGTATTCCTGGCGACCTGGGGCGATGCCGATCTCGCGCTGACCTTCCTTGAAGCCTTCGTAGATGTACTCGGGGTAGTTGAAAGATCTCAGCAGGAATAGATTCTTGAATTTCTCCACCCGGTTGTCGGTCTTGATCCAATTATAGGGCCAGTCGTTGACCTGGCAATATTCGTTGATAAAGATGGACTTGAAGCGGGTCTCCCATTTGTAGTCAAACTGTTTGTCTGCGTCTACGGGCTTGTACTGCAGCATCAGGTTGGCCTTTGTAAAGACGATCAGCAGCGGGCCTCCGTTCATGTTGGGCTGGAGCGTCCTGGCCCTTTCTTCGGGGTTTTCTCCAATATAATAATTGATCCAATTGTTGAGAAGGACTGGGATGTTCTTCACCTCTAGCTGTTCGTTGTCGATACAGAATAGCAGGCTGCTTATCTCGTAGTTCTCGGTGTAGCGGTTAAAGAGATAGGCCACTTTACCCCTCCGGTAGAAGTTGTAGAAATCTTCGGTCTTTAGGGAGGGGATATCGCCTTCGTGATACATTTCGCGGCCGCGGGCGCCGGGGAAGTCGAGAATATCTACGTCTTTTAGGAATTTCTTCTCCTCTGCCAGCTCTTCCTTTACGGGGATGGTGACTTCATAGGTCAGGGCTGCTAGTGTGCTGCGTCTGATCGCCTGTTCCCTGCCATTGGCTTTGCGGACGGAGATGGGTTTGAAGGGGTCCGATTCCAGCTCAAAGATCCGCTGGACGTCCAGGATGCTGCCTTCTTTGATCAGCAGCGCGTCGAAGGGGGTGTGGACGGTATTGCTAAATTCCAGTAGTTGTAGCTCGTTGATGAGCAGGGTGAAGAGTTTGGAGATGCGCTCGTTGCCGCCCCAGAGCAGATCGAAAACCGAGACCCAGCGGTCGGGGGCGAACTGGTCGACTAGTTTGGAGACGTTCTTCCAGAACCCGGCGTCTTCGAAGTTGCGGATGACGGGTTTATCGGCGAAATACTTCTCCAGGTAGTCCTTGATGTCATACACGTCGTCTTCGGTGAGGAAGTATTGTCTTGCGCCCGAGGACTTTTGCGGTAGGTCCGCCAGAAAGTCTTTGATCTGAGTTGTTTCGAGAGGGTCCTTATAGTATTTGATGTCCGAATAATAGGTATCGCAGAGGATGAGGATGATATCCTTGGGGGAGAGGAGTTTGATCTCTATGGGCATCGAGTTGTAGTGGGAGTGGCGCTCGATGGAGAATCGGGATACGACGCCGGTCGACTCCTTGCCGCCGGGTGGGTTGAGTTCACCGATAAAATAGTGGTCGGAACCTTTTACCGGATCGGGGATCTTTAGCTCTTTTTGTTTGGTCGTGGAAAGGATACCGTCGACGAGGTAGGACTTTCCGACCTGGCTTTTCCCAAACAAAGAAATCACGGTCTTTTTGGTGATGATCCGTTGGATATTGCGGAGGTACCGGCGGTACTTTTTTAGTTCGTACGCGGTGGAGTCGGCGTGGTCTTCCTGCAGATAACTCTCTACCCACTTGACGCCTTCGTTTATTTCGTTGACAAGGTTACCGGTCCTGCCCGAAATATCTTCTAATATCTCTGTCGCTATGTTACCCATAGATGATTAAAAAGTTTATTTGATATTCAGTACGAACTCACCCGTGTCGAGCCAGTAGCCGTACTCGTCGGGGAGGGTCATGATATTTAGGGATAGGAGATGCCTCGACCGCTCAGACTTATTGGCGTCGAGCACCCTGACGATGGAAACATTCTCCTTGCTTTGGGATGGCGTTCGTTGGATTTGGACGTGGAAGGGCATGTTGGACTTTAGCATGGTCTTGTAGCTTTCGACGGCACGGGCAATGGCGTTGACATCTGCGAGGAAGGGGTCTTGTTCCATGACCTTCTTCTTTATCTCGGCGTCGTTGAATTGGATCTTATAGATGGGTTTACCGCGGTAAGACTGGTTGGGTAACTGTTTGTACCCCATTCGTATCGGTAGGGAATAAATATGTAACTCGTGGATATTGTTCTCGCCGTCCAGGTAGATCTCTTCGAGTTGCTGGGTATGCTTGTCGATGTTGCCAATATAATCGGCGGTTGAGACCAGTTCCTTCCGGAGGAGCGAAGTGTCCAGCTTGAAATTCTCCAGCTTTTTGAACTTGTCGCCCATCAGTGACACGAGGGCGCCAACGGACACGATCGTCTTGGGGTCGGAGATATAGCCGATCTCGTCTACGAAGGGGTACCACCTGCCGGAGCGGTAATTGGTCAGGGTGATGATCCTTTCGGGGGAGACCGGGTAATACTTGATGAGCATCTCGCGGATCTTTGGGATCGTGGTTGGCTTGCCCGCTAGCAGGATGAAGTCACAGCCATAGGCGGCCAGGATGGCGGACAGCTGTTTTAGCAGGGCGTCGAAGGTCGTCTCTACGATATAGGAAATCTTGCTTTTGGACAGCTTCCAGCGGATGTCCTGAAACTTCAGGGGGCTGAATTGGGTATTGAACCAATTGATGAGGCCGGGGTTGGGTTTGGAGTCGGTAAATAGCTCGTCGTACCCTATTTCCTTGTCGGCCTCGTCGCCAATCGTGTGTTGTAAATAACGGAGGGCAATGGGGATGGCGACCTGGACGATGAAATTCTTCCGGTATATCCGCGCCATATGTCCCTGGCTCATGCTGTCGGTACCAAAGAGGTGCTGCATCTTTTCGGTGACGCCCGTAACGCCTTTCTTACGCGCCTCGTTGGCGATCACGCCGGTGCAACCCTGGAATGCGGGTGTCTCGGGGTCGAGGTCGCCTTCGAGGATTACCTGTTGGACCACCTCCTTGAGGAAGTCGTCGCCGGCGAGATTGAAGCTTTCCCAGAACAGGGGGTGTGGTTTTAGTACGGCGGTCTTCTGTTCTTCGGTATACTGGTAGGCACAGATCATCAGGTCGGTCGTTCCACCGCCGATATCGATGGAGCCGATGGTCAGTGACTTTTTATCTCGGTTGGTGACGTCGTCGCGTTTCTTGCCAAAGAGGTTGAAGAACAGCTGTGCGTTGCCGAGGTAGCGAACGGCGATCTCGGAATAGAGGAACATTAGCTGTCCGCAGGTAGCCTCGTCGTAGATCCAGTCCTTTTTTGTGTCGAGTTGATCGAGACCTTTGGACAGGTCTTTGGGTTTGGGGATGATCTCCATAAACTCGGGCGACTCGGCGTCCTCTTCATATTTACCGAGGAAGGAGGACGAAAAGAACCTGTTGAGGGCGCGGACTGCAACGGCGGCGCAGTCGCGAAGGATTACCTGTTCGCGTTGGATGATGGACGTGGGGCAGGTGATCGTGAGCCTTCTCAGCTTGCGGGGTCTGTTGGGGAAGCCGTGTGCGCTACGGAACTCGTGTGAATTCGTCTGCGCGATTGCGTGGAGGATGATCTCTATAAAGACGAAGGTCATCAATGACTTACGGGAATAATAGGGAGAGAATGAAAAGTCGCCGTCGAAGGCGTACTCGCCGTCTTCCTTAAACTGTTCGGAGATACCTTCGCAATAGATGGCGTCGTGGAGGTTCTTACCGCTATAGTTGGTAAACTCCCAGGGGACTTCCGTCTTTTGGGAGTCCCACAAGTATCGTTTTGGGCTCGAATGGCTGCTGGCGGTCTCCATCCCCTTGTCGATATCGAGTTGATGGTTGTTGATGAGGCGGCCGGCTTCTTTTCCGAGACGTAGTAGGCTGGGCCATCGGAAGTTGCGATGTTGGGGAAAGTCTATGTCACCAAACTTCGCCTCTGCAAAGGCCAGGAACATCGAGAACGACTCGTCGTAGTCCTTGTCTGGTGCAGAGAGGTCGTTGAGTTTAAGTTTCTTTACGTTATTAAAGTGAAAGGGCTTTTTCGAATCGGGGCTCTCAAGCAGGATGCCGCAGGTATTGGAGTTTCCGATGTCCAGGACGAGGTCGACGTCGATGGCCGTTCCAAGGTCCGAGTGAAAGCTCACTTCAGGGAATCCCCCTGTCCTGCCCAGGAACTTGAGGAGGTACAGATAATAGGCAAGGTATTTGAGGCGGGGGAACTCGTCCACGTCCTTGCCGCCTTGTACGATATTCTTCACGGCGCGGTCCACCCATCCACATTCGTAGTCGTTGTCGCAGAAATTCAGGTTCAGGTCTTCGTTGTCGTTGAATGAGAAGAAATTGTCTTCGTCGTTCGTATCCTGTTGCCGGGGCGTGTAGTAGATGGAACTCTTGTCGTCGACCTTTGTATCGAAGGCCAGAATGATCTTGTATTCGCGGCCTTTATTGTACTTGTCGGGTCGGGTTGCGGGCTTGTCCGTCTGCTCCTTTATCATCATCCGGGCCCAGGCGATGGGACCGAAGTTGTTCTTTTTGTTGCTGTTCTGTTTGAAGAAGGGAATGGGCATCCACTTGTTTTCGGTATCGGTCGAAGTAAAGAGCTGGATGCAGCTGGTGATGTCGTTGACGGTATAGTATTCCTTGTCTTCCTTTAGTTGGAATCGTTTGAGGTCCTTATAGTTAATGTCTTCTTTGAGGCGATCGTTCTCGTCGAGGTAGTCGTGGACTTTTAGAATCTTTTTTGGGACCCAGATGTCCGCGTCGGGCAGAAAGTAGGCATACTGCAGTGTGATGGTATCGTTAGTCTGGTCCAACAATTCATAGAACCCTAGGGTTCTGATGTTCTCTTGGCTGGGGTCTATTCGAATAGTAAACTTGTGAAATTGAATACCCGAGTTGGCAATAAGAGATAGGTTCATGCGCGTTAAGGTATCCTTATTCACAATGACGGGCAACCGTGAAAACACCCTTTTTTTTCGTGTGGAATGGATTGGGTGTTTTCACGGTATTTTCGTTAGGATGTGCTGCGTAATTTACCTTGACAAGTAAACGAGGTTCGAAATGAATCTATGTCTGAAGGCTTTTATCCTTTCTTTTCTTTTACAGCTGGCTGTAAAGGGGCGCACTCAAGAGCGTGTCTTTCATTTCATCAGCGAAGGACAGTTGTTTGTCCCTGCAAAAAACATGAATGTCAAGGTGGATCCTTCTACGTTGACCCGGACGCGTGACCTGGTTGTCATTACGTTACAGTTGGATAACTATATGGTTTATGTGGAATATCTGGATTCGATGTCGAAGAATCTGACGCTGCGTCTATCCAATAGACCCTCGGAAGATGAGAGCGGGTTCGACTTTCAAGTCATTGGGAGCGATGATTTTAAAGCGTTACATTATATAGGTGGTGAGACGAAATTGATCAGTTTGGAAACGTTTTCAAAAGACCAAAAAATCTACGGCACACTCACGACGGCAAAAGCGGACAACCCCCTCGTCTTTTTTATCAAAAAATCAAGGTCGTTGTATAAGGCCGATCTTCGGATGGAGTATAAGCTTGACGAAATTCAAACGGCGTATGCGAAGAAGGACGCTTCCAGGGTGGATACGTCGAAGACAAGGAAGGAGGACGCGATCGTTTCCATCGACCGGCAGGCGCAGGTCATCAAGATCGATTCGAAGACGGATCCGTCTTCGAATCTTGTCTTACACTATCAGCACGTCGAATATGGGAGTAGGGATGGGTACAAGGCTTTTGTATTCAAGGGTATCGACGATCCCAGAATTGACCATATTACTTTCTCGATCGCATCAAGCGCTTTTGCCTTGCTATTCAAGGATGATAGCGCCCGAATGTATAGCCTAAGCTTATTATGATACAACGACTTATCGTCCTAGTCCTGGCTCTTGCTATTGCGGGTCCGTTACCAGCCCAGCCCGATGAGCTCAAGAACCTAGTCCACGTGTCTCAGACTCGTTTGAATGGGAATATTACGTCTTTGTTGATCAGTCCCAATGGTAAGTATCTGGCGGCGGCCGGGGAGGAAAATAAGATCGTCGTCTGGGACTTGCAGACGGGCTTGCAGGAGTTTGTCTTTGAGGGGCATACCAGTAAGGTCAGTTGTCTTTCCTTTAGTGCGGACTCTCGGTTCCTGATCTCCGGGGGCGGGGATAATCTTGTAAAGATCTGGGACCTGAGCGTGAGCCAGTTGGCGTATCGGTTCCGAATGCACGGTCCCGGCTTTATCGCGTCT
>JAFDYG010000500.1 GCA_018267545.1 Bacteroidota bacterium | reverse complement strand
TCCTCAGCTACCACACTCACGGATGTAGCAACCCTCATCCCCAAGTACGGAACGACGACCTCCGACCACTATCCCATGTTCACACAGTTCAGCTTCACCCCGCCCATCGCCCTGCCCGTAACCCTGCTCGACTTCACAGCGGTTCGCCAGGACGCCACGGCTAAGCTCGCCTGGACCACTACGAGCGAGAACAACAGCGCCTCCTTCCAGATCGAACGCAGCGGCGACAACAAGACCTTCACCGCCATCGGCACAGTAGCCGCCCAGGGCAACACCTCGAGCACGACGCGTTACAGCTTCATCGACGAGGCCCCCCTTTCCGGCAACAACTACTACCGCCTCAAGCAAATAGACATCGACGGCAAGTCGACCTATTCCAGGATTGTCGTCCTCAGCTTCGGGACCATCACGCTGCGCATCACACCGAACCCCGCGCACGGCACCGCTACCCTGTCGGTCGGCAACACCAGCCAGGCCTACTCCATCACCGTCCTCAACCTGGGCGGACAGACCGTGCGCCAATACATGACCACTCCCGGAACCACGAACATCCCCATGGACCTCGGCGGTCTCTCGAAAGGCGTGTACACTATCAAAGTGGTTAGCCCCACTTCAGTAGTAACCCAAAAGCTACTCGTTCAATAAAACTGCATCGCACAAAAAAGGGCCCCCGCAAGAGGGCCCTTTTTTTATTATCTTTACCGCTGGAATGTCACTCTACATCGCCTCATTAAATTCCGGCAGCAACGGCAACTGTTACTACATCGGCAACGACACCGAAGCCGTCCTCATCGACGCCGGCATCGCCTGCCGCGAAGTCGAACGACGCATGCGCCGCCTGAACCTGAAGATCGACAAGGTAAAAGGTATCTTCATCTCCCACGAGCACGACGACCACATCCGCGGAGTCGAAGTCCTGTCCAAACGATACCAAATCCCCGTATACATAACAGCCAATACCCTCCAGCACGGAAGACTCTCCCTGGAAGCAGCCCTGACACGGTCATTTGCCGCCAACGAGCCAATTGCCCTCGGAGAGCTAAGCATCCTACCCTTCCCCAAAACACACGACGCCATCGACCCACATAGCTTTGTCGTCTCCACCCATGCCGCACAGGCCCAACCCGCCTTCCCCATCCGCATCGGCATCTTCACCGACATCGGCCACACCTGCGAGAACGTCATCCGCCAATTCCAACAATGCCACGCCGCCTTCCTCGAAGCCAACTACGACGAACAGATGCTCGAAAAAGGCCGATACCCCTGGCCCCTGAAAAATCGCATCCGCGGCGGACAAGGCCACCTCTCCAACCGGCAGGCCCTCGACCTCTTCATCCAGCACCGCCCCGCCTTTATGAGCCATATCCTCCTGGCGCACCTGTCAAGAGACAACAACCGCCCCGAGCTCGTCCAGGAACTCTTCGAAAAAGAAGCCGAAGACACCCACGTCGTCGTCGCCTCCCGCGATGGCGAGTCCGAAGTCTATCATATCGATGGGAAAAAATTATCCACACTACAGCCCCCCAGGCAACGAGTGACCGTTCAAATGAAGTTATTTTAAGGAATATGCTAACGACCAAACTAGTAACGACAGACGAAGAGCTAAAACAGATCGCCGCCCTCTCGGCCGCTAACCTCGTCACCAACATTTCACAGGAACAAAAAATAAAAGAAGGCTTCGTCACATGGGTCTATCCCCTCGAAGTCCTCCAAACCCTGCATAAAATAATCCCCTCCGTCATCGCCATGGACGGCGACAAGCTCGCAGGCTATGCCATCACCCTCACCAAAGAATGCGCCGACGCCTACCCTCCCATCGCAGAGAACATCGAATACATCAAGACGGTCTTCTATAAAGGACGCCCCCTATCCGACTATCGGCTTTACTTCATGGGCCAGATCTGTGTCGAAGAAAACTATCGCGGCCAGGGCGTGGTCAATCTCCTATACAACTTTCACAAACAACAATTCTCCCCGCTCTACGATATCTTCTTCACCGAAATCTCTCCCGCCAACCCCCGTTCCCTAAAAGCCCACCAAAAAGTCGGCTTCCAGGTCATCGACACCCATCGCGACAGCACCGGCGAATGGGACGCCGTCATCTGGGACTGGACAATACCTTCCTAAGAATCGCCTGTGGAATCACCAACCGCGACGGCTGCTCTTTCAGATAAATATTAAACAGCAACATCGCCTTTTGCACGATATAGTATTGTAACATCGTCTCGAAATCCTCCGCAGCCGAAGGAACCAGAGAAGAACCCTTCACCTTCTCCTTATACGCCGCAATAAAAAACCCGCTATTGTAGTACGCCCAGAAACCCGCCATTGGCAGCAGCCGCTTGAGATCCCCCTCATGCAGCTGTGTGCTCGACCAAAATCCATCGAACGCCACCTCATAAAAAGAAACCACCATCGACGCAATATCTACCAACGGCGACCTGCGCAGCCTTCGCTCGCTATAGCTGAACGAAGGATCACCGCTGAAATCGTTTATCGCCAGATCTTTCCCGGTCAACAGTATCTGCCCGAGATTATAATTACCGTGAATCCTTATCTTCTGAGCGTCCAGCTTCCTGGTATAGATTTTCTTCATCGTCGCCAGCAGCTCCGGCCGGTAAGCCATGATACGCTCAATTCGATCCTGCATGTCTTCAGGCAGCACCCCCCTATTCCGACCCAGGTTCTGATAGGTCTCCCGTACAAGACTCTGCATCGAAGAAAAAAGCGATCGCTGATAGTGCAGCGAAAAAGCCTCCGGCTTAAAATCCTTGAAACCCACCCCCGAAGCCAGCGCCAGGTGCATCTCCGCTGTTCGCGTACCGATCAGCGCAGCCTGCCCGGCCGAATGCGTCCCCAAAAGTATCTGCAAATCCTCCGGCAACCGCTCGAACGAAAAAGGCTCCGCCAGCGTCCCCAGCTGCTCCATCGAAACCGGTCCACTCTTCTCCCCCGCCAAAATCCGCTCGATATAATTTGTAATCCTCTCCTGAAAATACCCATACCCGTCCCCATGATTCTCGACCATCTCCTGCATAAGCCCAAGCACCATACAGCCGCTCTTATCCTTCCACTCGATAGCCCCGATAAACGCCGGCAGATACGGAAAATGCCCCTGCTTCGACAACCACCGGGTAATCTCCTGATCGGGATGGA
Organism: Bacteroidota bacterium; assembly: GCA_018267545.1. Taxonomy (GTDB): domain Bacteria; phylum Bacteroidota; class Bacteroidia; order Chitinophagales; family Chitinophagaceae; genus Puia. The sequence goes on along the minus strand of JAFDYG010000500.1, from coordinate 52,630 downwards.
TACTCCTGTCTACCTTCCGGTACATCTTCAAAAAGAACGCAGCGTCATAGGTAATGGAAGTATTATATAAATCGGACGTATGGATCTTCGGCGCCAGCTCCTTACCCTCCGCCATATATTTCTTCACCCTGTCATTGCCGCCAAACTCGATATGCGCAGCAACCCCTCGCCCACCTGCCGGATGCCCATTCTTACGCGAAGCCAGACCCATCCGCTGCAAAAGCGCATTTTGCCACTCCGTCGTAAAGAACGCATCCACCAGCACGCCCTCCCCTTCCTCCGAACGAATGGTCGCAATCAACGACTCCGGGAACAAATCCGCCAGCGGTTTGGCCGCATCTGCGCTGATCATCCGCACCGGCAGCTGATAAAAGCCCGGCACCCCATCATCTTCCGTAATCTCCAGCAATAACCAATATACCCCCTCCTCGGACATTTTTACAAATTCTACAATCGTCACCTGCGAAACATTCCTATCCCTGGAAATAAACCACTTCGCCCTTTGTAAATACCGCGGAAGAATCACATTCTCCAGCTGCTTCCTCGCAGTCCCCTCCATCAATCCCTCCCATTTCCGAACCAGCAGCAAAGGCAACGGCTTATCCTCATCCATCTCCGGATGCGCCTTCTCCAGGACAAACCACTGAAAGGAATAGGGCGCCAGCGTAAAAAAGTATTGACCGTCCTCCCTTATCACCGGAAACCGGTTCTTACTGAACACATCCACCGGAACATACCCTTTATACGCAAGCAGATCGACCTCCGCCGCCTGCGAGAATTTCGAAAGATTCGCCACCACCAATAAAGTCTCCTCCTCATAGGTACGCGTAAACGCCAGCACCTTCGGGTTCTCTACACTCAAAAACTTCAGATTTCCACGGCCAAAAGTCTTGAACTTCTTCCGCACGGAAATAATCCGCTTCATATACCAAAACAGCGAGCTGGTATTGCTTTGCTGCGTCTCCACATTGACCGCCTCATAGTGATACTCGGGGTCGAGGATCAACGGCAGATACAGCCGCTGTGGATTGGCCGCAGAAAAACCCGCATTCCGATCCGGCGACCACTGCATCGGCGTCCTTACCCCATCCCGGTCCCCCAAATAAAAGTTGTCACCCATCCCGATCTCATCCCCATAATAGATGACCGGCGTCCCGGGCAACGCAAACAACAAGGAATTCAACAGCTCGATCTTCGGCCGGCTATTGTCCAGCAGCGGCGCCAGCCGGTGCCGGATCCCCAGATTAATACGGGCCTTGGGGTCCCGGGCATAAACCTTATACATATAGTCCCGCTCCTCATCCGTAACCATTTCAAGCGTCAGCTCATCATGATTGCGTAAAAAGATAGCCCACTGACAGGTCGGCGGTATCTCCGGCGTCTGTTCGAAGATGTCCGTAATCGGATAATGGTCCTCCATCTGCAGCGCCATAAACATCCGCGGCATAACGGGAAAATGATAGTTCATGTGACATTCATCCCCCTCCCCAAAATAAGAAGCCGAATCCTCCGGCCACATATTCGCCTCCGCCAGGAACACCGTCCCCGGATAATGCTCGTCTACATGCTTGCGCAGCCGCTTCAAAAAAGCATGCGTCTCCGGCAGGTTCTCGCCATTCGTCCCCTCCCGCTCGAACAGGTATGGAACGGCATCCAGCCGGAAACCATCCACCCCCATTTTACACCAATAGTCGATAATCTTGAAGACCTCTTCCTGGACAAGCGGATTGTCATAGTTCAGATCGGGCTGATGATGAAAGAACCGGTGCCAATAATATTGCCCGGCCACCGGGTCCCAGGTCCAGTTGGACCCCTCGAAATCCTGGAAGATGATCCGAACGTCCTTATATTCACTGGGATTATCCGTCCACACATAATATGCCCTTTCTTTCGAACCCTTCGGCGCCGTCCTCGCACGCTGGAACCAGGGATGCTGATCGCTCGTATGATTGATGACAAGCTCGGTAATGACTTTGAGATTACGCGAATGCGCCTCCTTTAGAAAATGCCGGAATTTGGGAATATCCCCGTAAGAAGAATTGATATTGTAATAGTCGGCTATATCATAGCCGTCATCCTTGAGCGGAGAAGGATAAAAAGGCAATAGCCAGATGGCCGTCACGCCCAGGTCCTGCAAATAATCGAGCTTCTGCAACAGGCCTTGAAAATCCCCTATACCATCCGCATCACCGTCGCAGAAGGCCTTGATATGCAGCTCGTAAATGATTGCATCCTTATACCAGTGGAGATCATCATCCAACGTCATATCTGCGAACTTGCAATTCCCATGCCCCTACAATACCTGCCATTGCACCCCCGCATAATACACCTCCCTATCCACCTGCCGCATAACCCTCACCCCCTTATCCCGCAGCTCTACCGTTGTCACCGTATTGAAAATATTATTCGCCTTTGCAAACACCCTCCAACGCTGCCCGATCTTTCTTTCTACCGACGCATCCATCACCCAATACCCCCGCTGCCAATAATCCAACCCATACCATCCCGACACCGAATAGATTCTCCTCCCCGTATAAATCCCCGACACACGAAAATTCCACCCCGACACACCATACGATATACTCACGTTCCCCAAATGCGGCGACTGTCCCTGCAATGGCCGATCTTCATACCTCGTCACCGTCACCACATCCCCCGAACCGTCCCGGGTCTTGAACTTCATCGCCTGCCGAATATGCGAATAGGTATACGTATACTCTGCCTGCACACCCCAACGCCCAAAATACTTCGTAAAAGAAACCTCCACCCCATAATCATGCGCCGACTGCGCATTCCGCATCTGCGCCGTCAGCTCTCCCGCCGGCGTATACGAAAGCCCCGGTGAAGCGATCGGATACAGCTCATCATTGACATTCAGCAGCGTCCGTTCATAAGGGTCCCGGATATATTTATAAAAAACACCCGCCTGCACCAAATCCAATCCTCCCGGATACCATTCATATCGTACATCCAAATTGTCCGCCCTCGCCCGCCGAAGAAAAGGATTCCCCGCCTCCCTGTAATCTTCATAGTCGATAGAATAAAACGTCACGTCGTATAAAGCCGGCCGCGAAAGGCTCCGGTACCAGGATCCGCGAAAAATCTGATTATCCTTCAATCGATGCTTTACCAGCACCGAAGGCAGGAAATCATTATATTTTATCGCCCCCTCTTTACCATAAGACACCGTAGGATCTACCGAAGAGACGAAATTCTGCCTCGTCCCTTCCCACCGCACCCCTGCCGTCCAATCCGTCCGCGGCCCCTTCCACTGCAACGAAACATACCCCGTCCCGATCCGCTCCTGCGCATGATACGTATTCGGATTCGAAACCGTCCCCAACGGATTCTGCGGCCCGCCCCCATTTGTCCACCGCGCATGATAGATGTCGACAAACGGCTGCCCCTCCGTAGTCGTAATGAGCGGCTGAAAGATATAATTGTTGTAGAAATTGTCCCGCTGCTTATCCCGATACATTCCCCCAGCGCCCACCTGCAGCTCGTGCGCCCCAACCAATAATCGATAATCCAAATAAACATAACCCGACAAATCCCGCTCTTTATTTCTTAACCAGGTCCTGGTCATCGGCTCCAGCAATAACGGCTTCTGCGTAATCATCCCATTCGCCTCCTCCAATCGAGCCGTTCCCGCCGACACCTCCGACCAATCTGGATATAGCCCCTCAGCCACCGAATACGCCCCTATCCACTTTATCGAAAAATTCCCCCATAGCCGATGGTCACCCCGCAAGCTCGCATTATAAATATGCTGCAGGTGCTCCCTCGACCGGTCCGAGATCGTAATCCGACCCGTCCCCGGAATCGTCCGCGCCTGGTCCAGATTCGTATCCACCCGGTGCCGGCTCTCTATGTCCTGCTGACTGGCGTAAAGCTGATACAAGCCGATATGATTGCGGGAATCGATCGTATAATCCAGCCGCGCATGCAGCCCCTCCCGGATAATCGTAGTAAAATACTGGTTGTTGTAATAATTGGTAAGTCCCGGCTCGTTGTTGACCAGCGGCTCGCTATTGGGTGGAATAAAAAAATTCGAAGCCCCCCGCTTGATATGCTGATAGTCCGCTGCAATCAATACCCCCAGCCTATTCCCCCAAAAACGCCTCCCCCCTGTAATACTCCCGACCAGGTCAGGCGTCGGCTGAAGACGATGAAACGAAAGATTATCCAAAGAAAAATCCGCCCCCGTCGCCGAATACCCCGGCCCATGCAGCTCATAAGGACTCTTCTTCTGCACTACCCCGCGGTTGAAAGCAAGGTAAGACCCTTCGAAAAACGTCTGATTGTAGCCGCTCATCATCCGCGCTTTCAAAAAGGGCTTTTCCGGCGCATTCCGCAAGACCATATTTACCACCCCGCCAATCGCATCTCCCTCCATGTCCGCAGTGAGACTCTTGTAGACCTCCACCCGCTGTACCAGGTCGGCCGGAAAAATCGACAACGGGACATACCGGCTCCGGTCCCCCGGACTCGGTATCTTGATCCCATCGATCAACGTATAGTTGTACTTCGGATCCATCCCCCGGATAATCGTCCGGCTCGACTGGCCCGAATTATCCATCGTAACCGAAAGACCGTTGACACGACGCGTAACATCCGCAATCGACAGATCGCTGCTGCGCTGTATCGACTCCTCCGGAACAATGTCGACAATCAAACCCGCCGCTTTTTGCAGATGAATCGCCCCATGGAGCGTCCCTCCGTCGGTATACCCCTTGATCGTCACCTGCGGCAGGCTATCCTGCCCCCACATCGCAAGAGGCAGGAAAAACAAAAGAATATTAATGCTGATTACCCGTCCCATCCGTCTGATAAGCCCCGATATCCTTACCCGGCGCCGTGATTTCCGTAACACCAAATATTGCATCCTTTTTCACCACCGCTGCGGCTGCAAAGCTGGTATATCCTTTCCCAATCGCAGGCGAACCGGAACCCAGATGAAAATTATAGCTTCCCACAAAATCCATAGCGCTATAGTTTGTCGTAGCCGGCAACGGTAAAGCGTAATTGACAAACTTGGGATTGTTAGCCCCCGGTGTCGTCCCATTCCCGCCGTTGATATCCGAAGACTGCGCCGCCGTGATAAAACCTACCGGTAAGAACTGTCCCGTTATCGTCGTATTGTCGCCGTAATTATAGGTATATCCATACTTGGTATTGATCGTATCCGCCGCCGAAGCCCCGCCGCGAATACCAACCCCATAGGCAACGTCTACCAGCAGGTTATTATACGCCAACCCCTTCCCCATGCTCTCGTAATCGACAGAACCGCCCTCGCCAGCCTTGGCCTGCCGCCAGCCCGACGTGATAACGGTATTATTGTAGCAATACATGCTGCTCTGTGGAGAAAGTCCGCCCGTATTCGCCGACTTGAAAGCATTACCCGTTCCGCCGACGACCAGGTTATAAGCGCAGTCGCCGATGCTGCCGCTCTTCACGTTCACACACTCACCCGCAGTCAAACCCACCTTCTCGAAAGTATTTCGGAAGATTTCATACTTACAGCCCGCCGGACGAACCATATCGTTGTTGGAACCATAAATCCAGCTGTCTTCCAGGACGAAATTGCTGCTGGGATTCGAGACCAGGATGCCATACCGGGCAGACCCTGCGCGAGGCGCACCCGTCGGAGCTAACCCGCCCGTATATTCGATATGCGTCCACTTGATGATGATATCCCCCGAACCGGCGCCACCCTGGATGCCGCCCCAATATCCCTTAAAGGCAGGGTCCGTGCCCGGATCCTGCGGGTCCCTGGCCGGGTCCGACTTCAGGGAATTGTCCCCCAACGTAAACCAGTTGGGCTTATCCTTGGTGCCCAAACAAAGAAACGTACCATTGACTACCAGACCCGGACAATGCTCCTGTGTACCCAGCGCACCCCCACCCGTCTTCGGGCCGACGACTAAAACCTTTACGTCACTTTGCACGACCAGGGTGTCCCCCGTATTGATCGTAGCATCTGCGTACAAGCTGGACAGATAGTAGGTCTGACCGGACTTCAACGTACCCTTGATCGACCGGCCATTGGAACCGTTCTTGGAATTGAGCGTGTCCCCATTTTGAATGAAGCTGCCCGCACTGAATTGTTGATTGGAAACGACTACCTGCTGATCGGAATTTTTAGAGCAGCCCGCGAGAAAGAAAATACCGCTGCCCACTAAAACAGTACTAACAATTGCCTTCATGACCCAATGATTTAAGAGACGGCAAATTAGTCAATGCGCAAAGGCGGGATATTATCTCTGCATTAAATCGGGCGTATACCCCATCCCGTTATCACTCCTATGCGACACACCCCTATGAGGTATTACACTTACCCATTACACATTAATTCTATTTCATATTCCATAATTAAATAATACCTTTTATCTTGGCTATAAATTAATATACCCTTGACTCTAAACCAGACCCCAGGGTCTAAATTGGTAATTTTACGTATTTCTACTCGTACAACCCTTAGATTTTGTTGTATTTTTAGTGGGATGTCGCGTCCTATATCCAAATTTAGACCCCTGGGCCTGTTGGCACTGGTTTTTTGCTTATTTAACAACGCCCGAGCCGATACACCCGTAACAACCCCAACACCGCTGCTGACTGGTCAGCGAATAATGCTGCAAAAGCATTTTTCTGTTCTCGAAGACCGGAAAGGGTCTTTATCGGCCACGGATATACTCCGTCACCCCGATGCCCTGGTCCCTCTCGACTCCCTTCAAAAAGGAAATCCCACCAGCTATTATTGGTTGAAGACCGAGCTCAAAACCGGCGACTCCAAGTCCGACCCCGGACGTGTGATCTCCTTCACCGCCCTTACCTATGTAGACATCTATTTATACCAGGGAGATTCCCTCCTCACCCATAAACAAGCCGGCGTCTTCCGGGAGAAAAGTGCAATCGACGAATCCGACGGCCGTACATACGCCTATCTTCCCCTTCAGCCTTCCCAAAATTATACCCTGCTCCTGCAGGTACACCATACCAAGCACTATCAGCCCGTCTTCGACTTCACCCTGCAAACCAAACGGGTGTACTATCGCAATCTCCGGGTCAAAGAAGCGTTCGACGCCGCCCTCCAGGGAGCCGTCTGTATCTTTTTCCTCTATACCCTGCTTTCCCTTGCCGTCACCCGCTCCCGCCTTTATCTATGGCTGCTGCTATTTATAAGCGGAGTCGGTCTCTACGTCATCAGCTCATCCGGCTATTTCATCGATTGGTTTCTTCCCGAAAACCCACCCGCCGGATGGATGTTCAACATCCATTTCGTCGATATCGGAATGCTGGGTCTTTATTTATTATTGAGAGACTCCTGGCGGCTGAAAACGGATTTCCCCCGGCTCCACCGCTGGCTGAGATGGATCCCCAGCTTCCTGGTCCTCTCCTCCATTGCAACCTTTATTATCGACTATACAACCGGGAATTACAACCTTACCAATAACCTCCACCTGGCTTCCAACCCACTGATGACGGCCTCGATCGCCGCCGCCCTGATTACCTGCTGGCACCGGCTCGGCCACGCCCAGCGCTACCTGGCCTACGGTCTGCTCATCATCGGCCTGTGCGGGTTCTTTATCGCCGTCAACTCCCTGTTCCTGCACGAGAAGTCCCTCGCCATCGCCCCGTTCATCGGTGACGTGGCCATTTTAAGCATCTTCCTGCTCTTCTCGACCGGACTTAAAGAAGAAATGCGGCAGCACGAAGTAGACAAGCAGGCTGCCCTAAAAGAGCTGAACCAGCTCCAGCAAAATCAGAATATTATACTCGAACGAAAGGTGGAAGACAGGACCGAAGAGCTCCGTGTATCGAATAAGCGGCTGCTGAAACAAAAGCACCTCCTCGCAGAACGCAATACCAAGATCGAAACCCTGATCAACGAGCTGAATCACCGGGTAAAAAACAACCTCCAGCTCCTCTATAGCCTGCTCAGCCTCCAGCTCCCCATCGTCAAAGATGGCCTTTCCCGGGAAATCCTGCAGGGCAATATCGGCAAGATCAGGGCCATGATGCTCGTCAACCAAAAATTGTTTAATTTCGAAGGAGGACGAAGCGTAGGCCTCTGCGAGTTCATCGGCGAGCTAGCCACCCACCTGCAGAAGATCTACGACACCAAAGAAAAGACACGCATCGTCCAGAACATTCCCGCCGGCATCCAGCTGAGCGATAAACATACATTGTCCTTCGGCCTTATCCTCTCCGAACTGTTTACCAACACCTTTAAGCACGCCTTCCATGACCACCCCGATCCCTGTATCTGTGTGGAAGCAGTCAGCGTAAACGACCACCTGCTGCAATTCGTTTATTCGGATAACGGCAATGGCTTAAAGGATGCTGAAGCTAACGGCAAGTTTACGATGGGGATCCCCCTCATCAAAGACCTGACCCGGCAGATGAACGGAAACATGACAGTCACCAAGGACAAAGGTCTCAGCTATTCCTTCACGATCCCTGTCTGATTAGAATGATAAGAATATTGATCATAGAAGACGAAATCATCATCGCCCGGTTCATCGAACGGCAGCTCCAAGCCAACTTCGAATGCACGACCCGAATCGCCGTGTCGTCCGCAGAAGTCAAAACGGCCATGGCCGAAATGCTCCCCCACCTCCTGCTTTGTGACATCCACCTGGAGGAAGATCTGACCGGCATCCACCTCGCAAGCGACCTCCGCCGCCGCTATGCCTTCGAAGTGATCTTCATCACTTCCTATCAGACCCGATCCATCATCGAACAAGCCGCCACCGTCCACCCCGCCAACTACATCATCAAGCCCATCGACGAAATGCAGCTATTCGCCGGCGTACAGCTGGTCATCAGCCGCCTCCAGGGCACCAACCATACCGGTAAGGCCTTCCTCCAGCCCAATACCCTCTTCAGCGAAACCGAGCTCCGCATCCTCCAGCTGATCCGCGAGAAGAAAACCACCATCGAGATAGCCGACACCCTCCACCTCAGCCGCTATACCATCAAAAACCACCGCCACGCCATCTGCCGCAAGCTCGACCTGCGCGACGAAAACAACGCTCTGCTCAAATGGGTAGCCGAGAACGGCAGCTTATTTAAATAAGTCGATAAAAAATCCCTTCATCGCATCCCAGGAAGCCGAGTCTGCCTTCGCATTATAAGCGATCGGCATCTTGAACTTCTGCCCCGTCGCCGTTGACGCCGGATTCGTAAACGCATGCGTAGCGCTATCGTAACCTATAAACGTATACGAAGCTCCGATAGAGTCCATCTGCTTCTTGAACTTAGCTACTTCCGCCGGCAGAACGAACTTGTCGTCATTCCCATGCAATACCAGCAGCCTGGTCCGCAGTAAATCCTTTTTCGCCGGCGTCGCGAGCAGACTGCCGTGAAAGCTGACAATCCCCTTCAGGTCATCTCCCAGCCGGGCCGTATTGATCAATACCCCGCCGCCAAAACAATATCCGATCGCACCAATCTTGGAGGAGTCGACATTATCATAAGATTTAATCTTGGCAATGGCGGCATCGATCCTCGCCTTCGCCTTCTCCGGGTGCATATAGAACGGCATAGCATACGCCTTGGCGCTATCCGGATTGTCCGCAATCTTCCCATCCCCATATACATCCAAAGCCATCGCCACATAACCCAGCTTTGCCAGCTCCCTCGCCCGCATCTTCGGATAGTCGTTCAACCCCCACCACTCCGGTATCACCAACACCGCCGGACGCTTACCCTTCACCGAATCGTCATACACCACAAAAGCACGCAAAGAAGCCGAATCCGCCGTAAACGAAAGCGTCTCCTCCTTCATCGCAGCCGTAGAATCCGCAATCGGGGCCGTAGACTCTTGCTTCGGCTCATTATTACAAGCAGTGACCAGGGAAGCCACAACCAGGCTGCTCCCTAACAGTTTCATAAAATTCATCGCTATAAAATTTCCTCCAATTTACCGATTTTGTTTGACTACGCCCGGATTCCATTGCATGTCCGCCTTCACGACCCCAGCCGACTGCGTTAGTTGGTCGACAATACCCTGCAATTTCCGCATCGAATTGTCCGCCTCATAATAAGAAGCCTCGATAACCATAAAGTGAATATCCGCCTGCTCGGTAATATCCCTGGCCCTCGCCTGCTTAAGCAGCATAGTGACCATCCGGCGCGTGCTCGGGTCATCCCGGCACTCTACCCGAATCCTGATACTGGTTTCCATCGATTGTAAAGGAGCTACTGACGTGCAGGCCGCAAAGACGAGGGCCACGCACAAGGAGATAAAGGTGCTTTTCATATTTGACAGTTTGCAGGAAACGCCCTACAACACATGCCAAAAATTGACCCGCTGAAACACAGCTTCTTGCGCATAAGCCGCACAACAAACTGTCCGCAAACGCAACGAACGACATACGAGTCCGTTCGTAATCGCACACTATTGCTTGAGCCCCAAAGCAAAGGCTACATAAGAATCCCCCGATTTTTTCTTCAGCTTCCCTCCCCCGCACGCAATCACCAGGAACTGTCTTCCCCCCGCCTCATACACCGACGGCGTTGCAAATCCACAAGCCGGCAGATCCGCTTCCCACAAAAGCCGTCCTGTCCACTTATTGAACGCCCGAATCTTCGAGTCGCTCGTAGCCGCAATAAAGACAAGCCCTCCCGCAGTCACCACCGGTCCGCCATAATTCTCCGTACCCGTATGAATCCCCCTCTCTTTAAACTCTTGATAGTCACCCAACGTATCCTTCCAAACAATGACACCCTTGTTCAGGTCTATCGCCGTCAAGGTTCCCCAGGGCGGAGCAACAGCCGGATATCCTTCCTTCGTCAAAAATTTGTGATACCCCGTCGAACCATAAGGAAGCTGATAATAAGGGTCCACCACTTTCGGCGCCGCGGTAAACACCTTCTTCTGCTGCGCCTCCTGTTCCAGTATAAACGCCGCCAACGCATCCTTCTCCCCCTGGCTCAGCTGCTTGAATGCCGGCATCATCCTCCGCCCCGAAGAGATCAGCGACATAAATTGATCCGTCGTATATTTCTTCTTCACCCCGATCAGCGAAGGATAATTCCCCGCCCCCTTTCTCCCTTCTCCATGACAGGCCATACAGTTGTTCGCATAAAGCGCCTTCCCCGCCTGCCCCACCGTCATCGACCTATCCGTCTTTGGCGCCGCAGCCGCATCTACCATCGTCAGGATCCAGGGCATCTCGTTCGCATTGACATACAACAGCCCCGTCTTCGGGTCAAAGGCCGGCCCACCCCACTCCGCAGCCCCGTCAAAACCCGGAAAAATGACCGTTCCCTCCTTCGAAGGTGGCGTAAACAAGCTCCCCGTCTTATAGCCTGCCAGCCTTCGCTCGATCTCGGACACAGAAGTATCCGGGACCAGGTGATTAAGCCCCGCCTCCGTCAAAGACTGCCGCGCAAACACAGGCAGTCCCACCGAATAAGGTTGCGTCGGGGAAAGCTCCTCGCCGGGCAACGCACCCGAGGTCGGTACCGGCCGCTCCTCCACCGGATACAGCGGTTTACCCGTCTTCCTATCTAAAAGAAATATAAATCCCGTCTTCGTCGTCTGTACCACCGCCTCCACAGAAGCGCCATCCTTTTGAACCGTCACCGGAACCGGCGGCGTCGGCGGGTCCCTATCCCAGATATCATGATGCACGGTCTGAAAATGCCAGATCCGCCGGCCCGTATTCGCGTCGAGCGCCAGCATACAGTTCGCAAAAAGCCCATCCCCCAGCCTTTTTCCGCCATAAAAATCGAAGCTGGCCGAACCCACCGGGGCGAACAAAACCCCCTTCTCTTCATCGAGACTGAACCCTGACCACGAATTTGCCCCACCGATATGCTTATACGCTGCCGTATCCTTCCAGCTCTCATACCCCGCTTCACCCGGATATGGGATCGTGTGAAAGATCCATCTTAGCTTTCCCGTATGCACGTCATAGGCCCGGATATGCCCCGGAGCCGCAGCCGCTTCTTCCGCCACCCTACACCCGATAATGATCATATCCTTATACACCATCCCCGGCGTCGTGCTCGTGACGAACAAATCCTTTACATCCCGCCCCAGGTCATTGTGCAGATCGATCTTCCAGATCATCACCCCCTTCACCGCATCCACGCAATATAAGAAAGAACCCACGGTGTAAAAGAGCCGCTGATCCGTATCGGAGCTCTTATAATAAGCCACACCCCTGCAGGCATTGATCGCGGTCGCTGCCGGGTCATATACCCACTTTGGCTCACCCGTCACCGCATTGAGCGCAAACAGCTTCAGCTTCGGCGTCACCCCATATAAAATACTGTCGATGACAATGCTATTCACCTGTATCTGCGAGATACTATCCCCATCCAGCGTATGATATTCCCAAACCTTTTCCAGCTGGGCGACATTGCTCGTATCCACCTGCGATAAAGCCGAATAGTGAATGTTATCCTTGCTTCCGCCATAAGTCCTCCATCCCCCATAAGCCGCGGGCTTCGGAGCTTCGGAATGACAGGCGGCCAAAAGCAATAACAAGAAAGAGAAACGGCAAGCATTCATGAGCAGTTCTTTTACCCATGAATATAAGTATTAATTACCGGACTTGATCCGCCCCTGTTCCTCCTCGATCCCGCTGCGCACCTGCCGCTTGACAATCTTCCCCTTATTGAACCGGTACGTAAAAGAGAGACTGACAACACGGGTGTCCGGCTTGTAGCGCGTCATCTGATCGCTATTCTGGAAACGGACCACTCCGTCATAGTTCAGAATATTGGCGAAATCGGTCACGCTCAGCCGAACCGTCCCCTTCTTATCCAATACCTGCTGCGACGCCCCGAAATTCAAGGTTCCCATCGGCCTCGATATACGGGTGCCGTCGAGCCCGCCGGTCGAATAAAACCCGCCCAGCTCCAGCACCAGCCCCTTCCGAACCTCGAACTGATTGTTGATATTCGCATAGAAGGTGTACTTGTCCAGGTCGAGACCCGCATTGTTGAGCGTACCCTTTAAATGGTTATAGCTTTCCTGCACATAAGCGCTGACCTTCCACCACCGGGTAACCGACCGGTTGAAGCTTATATTAGCCGAATAATATGTAGCCTTCGCGACATTGGCCGGTAGCAGGTAAGCGACCTTCGTGCTGTCCACCTGGTTGATGACATTGTTGATGATATCGGTCGTCCGGGAATAAGAAACAGTACTGACCAGGAAATCTTTATAGGTATGTTTCAGCTCGATCGTATTGCTCAGCTGCGGCCGTAGATCGGGATTCCCCGCCGTATAGGTATAGACGTCCAGAAAATATAAGAACGGATTCATATCCTGGTAGCTGGGCCGGTCGATTCTCCGGCCATAGTCCAGGACGAATTGATTGCTTTTATTTAGTTTATACTGGATAAAGGCCGTCGGAAATGCCTGCGTATAATTCCGTTTGAAATCCTGGTTGTTCACGAGCTGGATGCCTTCCGTATGAGTATGTTCTACCCGCAAGCCGGCCTGGGCCGTCCACTTCCGACTGAACTCCTTGTTCAGGTTGGCGTATCCCGCCTGGATCTGCTCCTTGTAGATAAAATGATTGGTCAGCCCGGAATTGACGGGAGCATCGACATCTACCCCATCGAAATAGTCCGCCGTATTGTCCGCCTTGACCCAGCTGGCTTTGCCGCCAACCTCCATCCGCAGCCGATGCGCAAAAGGATGAACATAATCGATCTTACCGCTGTAGACGTCGATCTTCGCCGGCAGATGCACAAACAGGTTCGTAGCCGGATGCATCGTATTCAGCTTCGGGTCGAAGAAAAAATTGTCGAAAAGCTGATCGTTCCCGGAATAATAGTGCAGGTAGTCGGCGTCCGCCGTCAGCTCCTGCCCGGGCCGGCTGAAGGTTTGCCGTAGATTGACATTGGCGGCTACGTTGTTGAAATGGCTTTTCTCCCGGCTGTTGGATACAGTGATGCTATCTACCTTCCGGGCCGGGCTCAGGATAAACGTCGTATCCTCATTCGTCTCCCGGGCCGGATGAATCAACCCCGTAACGCCGAACCCGACCGTCGTCTTCTTGCTGATATCGAAGTCGAGCCCGGTCTTGACCGTATGGGTTTGAAGGGTGGGATGAAAAAGAGTAGTCTGCTCGAAAGACTGCAGGATAGCCTGGGTCTGCTGATTACGGATATTCCGGAACAGGTGAAACTCACTCTTCCTGTCGATATAGCTATACGAGTAATTGGCAAAGAAGTTCACCTTGCCTTCATGATAGTTGAAGTTAAGACTATTGGTGCTTCGCGGATGAATACCCATTCCACCGCCTACCGTCAGGCTGCCATTCATCCCCTGCTGTCTGAGCTTTTTGGTTCGGATATTGATGACTCCCGCCTTCCCCGCAGCATCATACCTGGCAGGTGGATTGGTCATGATCTCCACCGCATCCAGGTTCGAACCCGGTATGCCGGACAGCAGCGTCGCCAGATCGGCCGCTCCCAGGTAGGTCGGCTTTCCGTCGATCAATACCAACGGCGAAGACTTTCCATTGAGCGAGATATTGCCGTCTTTGTCCAGCAAAATACCTGGCGACCGGCCCAATATATCCAACGCATTCAGACCCGCATTCGTCGGACTGGCATCGACGTGTATAATGGTCTTGTCCAGCTTCTGCTCGATAAGGGGCGCTCTTCCCGTAACGACCACTTGCTTCAGCCGGACAGTGTCTGATTTCTGCGCACTGACAAATAAAAAAAGAAAAAGAAATAGGACAGTAGTTGTGATTTTCATGTTCGCAAAGCTAGTCTGGGCCTGGCTCTCGAACAATCCCCTAACATGGTGGTATCAGCATATGAAAATCGTATTCCTCGCATAGAAGCATGATAGGCCCTATCTGCTCCGGCGAAGGATACGCAGAGATCTTCTCGTCCTCATTCCGCATCCGCACACCCGCCATCTTGATAAAAGGATCCAGGGTTCCCGGCGTATTCAACAGCAGCATACGCGCCGTCTTTACTTTCTTATTCCGCAGCCGGTGCGGCGTATTGCGAGGTATAAAAATACTGGTCCCCGTCTTGAGCGTAACGAGAGTGTCTCCGATCGTCAACTCCAGCTCACCCTCCAGCAAATAAACGGCCTCGTCCTCATTTGCATGTACATGCAGACCACTGTCACAACCCGTCACCATCTGCGCTTCGAAAAGAGAAAGTTCATTCCCCGTTTCGATCCCCGACAGATGCACCGTCTTAGGCACCCCGAAGAACGAATAGGTCTCCAGCTCTCTCTTATGACAGGGACGCTTGTAGATCGGCGACCAGCCATTATAAGGCATCACCACATCCGAAAAAGGAACAAAGTCCCCAAACCTCCCCGGCGTATAAACCAACAGGGTCTTGGCCTCCTCCTCACCGATATTCCGCACCCGGTGCGGCACATTCCGCGGAACGAAATAGGATTCCCCCGGCCGCATCATAAACGTCTGCTCCCCGATCGTAACTTCCAATTCTCCGGAAATCAAATACACTGCCTCATCCTCTTCTTCATGCACGTGCAATCCATTATCCTCGCGCGGAAACATAAAACACAAATAGCTCTTAGACATATCCTGGTTATTATCAATATCGAAACAAGAGTACAAAATAACCACACCCAATCCTAGCAAAAAACACCTAATTCGGGGATTTCGTAGCACAAACAGCGGTTTTCATCCAATGAACTGAAGACAGCCCTTTTTCTTTACCTTTGCGCCGATGAAAAACGCATTGCCTTCAAAAACTCCCGGAGCCCGCTTCCGGGAAGCCATGGAAAAAGAAAGTCCACTACAGGTCGTCGGCGCTATCAATGCCAATCACGCCCTGCTAGCCACACAAGCGGGCTTTAACGCCATCTATCTGTCGGGTGGCGGCGTTGCCGCAGGCTCCCTCGGCATCCCCGACCTCGGAATCACTACCCTCGACGATGTTTTAACCGACATCTATCGCATTACCGGCGTCACGGATACCCCCCTGCTGGTCGACGTGGACACGGGCTTCGGCCCCTCTGCATTCAACATCGCCCGAACCGTCAAATCCCTTATCAAAGCCGGAGCAGCCGCCCTCCACATCGAAGACCAGGTCGGGGCCAAACGCTGTGGGCATCGCCCCGGTAAAGAGATCGTCTCCAAAGAAGAAATGGTCGATCGTATCAAAGCCGCCGTCGACGGCCGCACCGACGAACACTTCGTCCTCGGCGCCCGGACCGACGCCCTGGCGGGCGAAGGAATCGAAAAAGCCATCGAACGCGCCATCGCTTATAAAGAAGCCGGCGCCGACTTTATCTTCGCCGAAGCGATCAACGAGCTGGACCAATACACCCGTTTCGCCAAAGAGACCGGTCTCCCCATCCTCGCCAATATCACCGAATTTGGCATGACTCCCCTCTTCACCGTCGAAGAGCTCCGCAAGGCAGGAGTGTCTATTGTTCTCTATCCGCTTTCCGCCTTCCGCGCAGCCAACAAAGCCGCACAGAACGTCTATCAGCACCTCCGCAAAGACGGTACGCAGAAAGCCGTTCTCGACACCATGCAAACACGCAAGGAGCTCTACGAGAGCATCGGCTACTACGACTACGAGGAAAAATTAGATAACCTTTTCAAGAAAAAATAACATGTCAGATAACCAAACCAGCACGCCAAAACCTAAAAAGAGCGTGGCCCTGTCGGGTGTAGCAGCGGGTAACACCGCCCTTTGTACCGTCGGCAGAAGCGGCAACGACCTGCACTACCGCGGCTATGACATTCTCGACCTCGCCGAAGGCGCAGAATTCGAAGAAGTAGCCCACCTGCTCATCCACGGAGAGCTTCCCACAAAGACTCAGCTCGACGCCTACAAGAAGAAACTAAAAGGACTGCGCGGACTGCCCGAACCGCTGAAGAAAGTTCTCCAGCAGCTCCCCGGGTCGACGCATCCCATGGACGTCCTTCGCACCTCGGCCTCCACGCTCGGATGCCTCGAACCCGAAAAAGACGACCACAACGCAAGCGGGGCCCGCGACATCGCCGACCGGCTGATGGCCTCCTTCCCCTCCGCACTCCTGTACTGGTACCACTTCTCTCATAACGGCACGGCCATCGAGGTTGAAACCGACGACGATACCATCGCCGCCCACTTCCTGCACCTGCTGCACGGCAGGAAACCCTCCGCCTCCTGGCAGAAAGCCATGCAGATTTCCCTGAACCTCTACGCCGAGCACGAATTCAATGCCTCCACCTTCACCGCCCGGGTAATCGCCGGTACCGGCTCCGACCTATACGCTTCCGTCACCGGCGCCATCGGCGCGCTCCGCGGTCCTAAGCACGGCGGAGCCAACGAAGTGGCCTACGAGATCCAAAGCCGCTACAGCTCGCCCGACCAGGCCGAAAGCGATATCCGCGAACGACTGAGCCGCAAGGAAGTAATCATCGGCTTCGGCCACCCCGTCTACACGATCTCCGATCCACGCAACGTCGTGATCAAGAAAGTGGCCAAAGAGCTGTCCGATGAAATAAACGACACGCAGCTCTTCGACATCGCCGAACGCCTGGAAACATTGCTCTGGAACGAGAAGAAGATGTTCCCGAACCTGGACTGGTTCAGCGCGGTATCCTACCACCTGATGGGCGTCCCCACTTCCATGTTCACGCCCCTCTTCGTCATCTCCCGCGTTACCGGCTGGAGCGCCCACGTAATCGAGCAGCGCGAAGACGGAAAGATCATCCGCCCGAGCGCCAACTACACAGGCCCCGAAAACAGACAATTCATCCCGATCGAAAAACGATAAAATAAAATAATGTCTTCACACATCTCCAACGAACGTCCCCAACCCGATAAGGTATTAGTCGACATCGCCGACTACGTCCTCAACTACGAAATAAAAAACGACCTCGCCTGGCAAACGGCTCACTACTGCCTGCTCGACACGCTGGGCTGCGGTTTCGAAGCCCTCACCTACCCCGCCTGTAACAAGCTGCTCGGCCCCGTAGTCCCCGGCACCATCGTCCCCAACGGCGCAAAGGTCCCCGGCACCAGCTACCAGCTGGACCCCATCCAAGCCGCTTTCAACCTCGGAGCCATCGTTCGCTGGCTCGACTTCAACGATACCTGGCTGGCCGCAGAATGGGGCCACCCTTCGGACAACCTCGGCGGCATCCTCGCTGTCGCAGACTGGCTGTCCCGCACGGCGATCGCCAACGGCAAGCCCGCTCTTAAAATGAAAGACGTCCTCGACGCCATGATCCGCGCCCACGAAATCCAGGGCGTCATGGCGCTCGAAAACTCGTTCAATAAAGTTGGCCTCGACCACGTACTGCTCGTCAAGCTCGCCACGACCGCCGTCGTCGGCCGTCTGATCGGCCTCACCCGGGATGAGCTGATCAATGCCATCTCTCTTGCCTTCGTCGACGGTCAATCCCTTCGCACCTATCGTCACTCTCCCAATACCGGCAGCCGTAAATCCTGGGCCGCAGGCGACGCTACCTCACGCGGCGTAAGGCTGGCCCTCATCGCCAAAACCGGCGAGATGGGCTACCCCTCCGTGCTGACCGCCAAGACCTGGGGCTTCTACGACGTCTCCTTCAAAGGAAACCAATTCAGGTTCCAGCGCGACTACGGCTCCTATGTCATGGAGAACGTATTGTTCAAGATCTCCTTCCCCGCCGAGTTTCACTCTCAAACGGCCGTGGAAGCAGCCATGACTCTCCACAAGCAGATCAAAAACATCGACAGCATCAAAAAAATCACCATCCGCACCCACGAAGCGGCCATCCGCATCATCGATAAAAAGGGACCGCTCAATAATCCCGCCGACCGCGACCACTGTATCCAATACATGGTAGCCGTTCCCCTGATCTTCGGCCGCCTCACCGCCGCCGATTATGAGGACAGCGTCGCATCCGATCCCCGCATCGACATTCTTCGCGATAAAATCATCTGCGTCGAAGACCCCCAATTCACAAAGGACTACCACGACCCGGAAAAACGCTCCATCGCCAACGCCCTCACCGTCGAACTGAACGACGGTACCAAGCTGGACGAGGTGGTAGTCGAATACCCCATCGGGCACAAAAGAAGAAGAGCAGAGGGAATCCCCCTGCTCCTCGAAAAATTCAAAATCAACCTGGCCCGCAAGTTCCCCGAAAAACAACAGCGGACCATCCTCGACCACTCACTCGATCTCAAAAAGCTGATCGATACACCCGTGAACGAGTTCGTTGATAAGATGGTTATTTAACGACAGCAACGGCTTCTCTCAGCTCTTTTGCTGTTTGCACCATAGCAATCAGCGCGAGCCTGGTCTCCGGCCAGGCTCGCGTCTTTAAGCCACAGTCCGGATTGACCCAAAGCTGCTCAGCCGGCACGACCGCTTTTGCCTTTTCCATCAACGCCAGCATCTCCTCCTTCCCCGGCACCCGCGGCGAATGAATATCGTATACTCCGGGACCAATCTCATTCGGATACTTAAAGTCCGCAAACGCATCCAGCAGCTCCATCTGCGACCGCGAACACTCGATCGTAATGACGTCCGCATCCAGATCGGCAATCGCCTGAATGATATCGTTGAACTCCGAGTAACACATGTGCGTATGGATCTGCGTCGCATCAGCCACCCCGCTCGCCGAAATCCGGAACGCACGTACCGCCCAGTCCAGGTAAGCCGCCCAGTTTTCCTTCCGCAACGGTAACCCTTCCCGGATAGCCGGCTCGTCGATCTGGATGATCCGAATACCCGCCCTCTCCAAATCGACCACCTCATCCCGTATCGCCAACGCAATCTGCGTACAGGTCTCGCTCCTGGGCTGATCATTCCGGACAAAGGACCACTGCAGGATCGTAACCGGTCCCGTCAGCATCCCCTTCACCCATTGCTTTGTCAACGACTGCGCATAGGCCGACCAACGCACCGTCATCGGCGCAGGCCTCGACACATCCCCAAAGATGATGGGCGGCTTGACACAGCGGCTCCCATAGCTCTGCACCCACCCATTCCCGGTAAAAGCAAATCCGTCCAGCTGCTCGCCAAAGTATTCGACCATGTCGTTGCGTTCGAATTCCCCATGAACCAGCACATCGACCCCGATCTCTTCCTGCCAGCGGATCGCATCGGCCGTTTCCTTCGCGATAAGATCATCGTATTCCGCCTGCGTCAATTCCCCCTTCTTCAGCTTCGCCCGAATACCCCGAATCTCCGCAGTCTGCGGGAAAGACCCGATCGTCGTAGTCGGAAACAAAGGCAGGCCCAACGTCTCCCGCTGATGCTCCCTGCGTACAGAAAACGCATGCAGCCTCCGCGCATCCCCATCCGTAATAGCCGCTGCCCTTGCCTTTACCTCGGGCTTATGAATGAGCGGTGAGCTGCGACGGCTATTCGTAGCCTCGATATTTTCCTTCCAGAGCCTGTCGGTCTCTGCCGTATGTTCTCCCAAAGCAAGCTTCCTCAGTGCCGCCACCTCATGCACCTTCTGCTTGGCAAAAGCCAGCCACTGCTTGATCTTGATCCCCGTCTCCAGCTCCAAATCGCAGGGACTATGCAGCAATGAACAAGAAGGTGCGATCCAGATTCTATCATTACCGATCTTATCCGCCGCTTTTTTAATAAAATGGATACTCTGCTGAAAATCGTTCTTCCAGATATTCCGCCCATCGACCACCCCCAGCGACAACCGGGTACGCGTATTGACAAAACTCGTAGCCAATATATCATCCAGCTGCATCGGGCAACGCACCAGGTCCAGGTGAATCGTCTCCACAGGCAGGGAAAGCACCGTAGACAGGTTTTCCCCATAACACTCGAAGTAGCTCGCCAGGATGACGTGCAGATTCGGGAACTTCGCCTTGATCTCCTGGTAAGTCTTTACAAAAGCCTGCCGCTCCGCTACCGTAAGGTCCAGCGAAAGACAAGGCTCGTCGAACTGAACGTAATAAACACCAGCCTCGTCCAGCTTCTTCAACACCTCGACGTACACAGGCAACAGATTCTTCAACAGCTCCAACCGGTGAAATCCCTGCTCCTTTTCCTTCCCCAGCAACAGGTAAGACACTGGCCCCAATAGCACAGGCTTGGCATTGATACCCGCCTCCTTTGCTTCGCGGTACTCGTTCAATAATTTGTTGCTGAAAAGTTTGAAGGTCTGACCTGCCGTAAATTCCGGAACAATGTAGTGGTAGTTGGTGTCGAACCACTTGGTCATCTCCATCGCAGTGAGATCATACCCGTCCTTCTGATAGCCCCTGGCCATCGCATAAAGGAGATCGATATCCCGGAGTTGTTTTTCTGCCATCAGTTCATGATAGCGCTCCGGTATGGCCCCCACCATCAGGCTGGCGTCCAATACCTGGTCATAATAAGAAAAATCTCCAACGGGAATGAGATCGATGCCCGCAGCATGCTGGAGCTTCCAGTTTTGCAGACGAATAGTCTTGCCCACGGCCATTAATTGTTCGGCGGTGATCTTGCCGGCCCAGTACTGCTCGGCGGCTTTCTTGAGTTCACGTCGGCTGCCAATCCTCGGGTAGCCTAAGTTGTGAGTTTGCATAACTTTGCATTTTTAGACAAAGGCAGGTCTCCTGGCTCGTAACATTCTTGCCGTCCTTCCCACCTTTCGGGCTAGGCAGTGGACTACATTGGCAAAAACCATTTGTTACTTACAGTTGCGGGACAGCTTGTGATTTACACACAATTCCCTATTAACCCCGGGCGTTAACCGGGGACCTTCATCGGTGAAGTAAATAAAAGAGCTTTCGCCGGCGAAGGTAGGGAATTCTCACAAACATAATAAAAGACATTTTTGTCTTTTATTAAAATCATCCTACCTTTGCATCATGAAAGACATAACAAACCTCGACGACATCAAACTTCTCGTCGACAATTTCTATACAAAAGTACGCGCCGACGAGCTCCTCGGCCCCGTCTTCTCCTCCCGCATCCACGACTGGCAGCCCCACCTCGACACCATGTACAACTTTTGGAACATGGCCCTGTTCGGCGAAAAAGGCTACTCCGGCCACCCCTTCTCCAAACACATCGACCTGCCCGTCGAATCCGAACACTTTGACCGCTGGCTGCACTTGTTTATGCAAACCCTCACCGAAAACTTTACCGGCCCCGTAGCCGCCGAAGCAATGCAAAAAGCCAGCACCGTCGCCCGCATCTTCTCCAGCCGCATATTTCAAATGCGGGAATAAGTATTCCCGCCCTGGGAACGACTACCCAACCCACCAAACATACAATTGCCTACAATCCAACAATATACATTTTTGGCAAACCCCTTGCCTTAAAGAAAACACCTACCTATCGAAATAGTCCCAATTAATCCTATGGTCAATCTTAACCCTAAAGAAAACGACCATGAATCCGTTCTACGCCCTTTTATCTCTAGTCCTCGTTCTGCCCAAGTCTCAACAATGGGAGAAACAACAAGACCGCATCAACGGTAAAATTCCCCGCGCTTCGCTGGAGAAAATGAAGACGACTACCGAATCCCTCGCTGGCTTCCTTCAAGATTCCGCCCTGTTTATCGACGGCTACAATCCCGTATGGCACGGAGAATATTCCGCTGACAAGTCCAGCGCCATGAACCGCTTCGGTCTCTCCTGTAGCTTTTACGATAGCTCCGACGCTTCACACAATGCCGCCGACCTTCTTATTATGGCAAATGACATGAGCCCCATGCTCCAGTCGATCCAGGCCAACGGACGCGGCTATATGACCCTCCACCCGGCTTCTTCTACTACGGCCGACGTTCCTTACTTCGAGCTCACACCCGAAGGTTCCACCACCCGCCTGAAGTTCTGGCTCGTTACTTCCGATAACGGTAACCTCCCTTATACCCCCCTGACTCAAAAAGACTACTTACAGGAAACCCGCACCTCCTTCCTGGCCGAAAAGAACCGGATCATCGAAAACATCAAGGCCCAGTTGCCCATCCGTTCCCTCGCCGTTCAGGAAGCAGAGAAGAAAGCCACCATCGACCAGCTGAACAATACCTACTCCGGCACCGACCGCGAATTCCGCATGCGTCAATTCCTCAGGAATTATCAGACCGACGAGGAGTATCAAAAGGATAAAATCAAAAAAGAAACTACCGACTTCGACGACGCCATCACCAACCTCGACAGCCTCCTGCGTCAACCCGCCGCCGAGCTTACAAAACCCGCTACCCTCCCCGACGGCAGCATGCTGGTCCAACCCAACGCAAGTTTCGTCAACCCCGGACTCGGCAACGAAAAGGCCCAGTTCTTCCTCGTCTGCTGGCGCTACAACCCCGAAGACCCCAAGGCCGTAGCCCTGGACCAACAGTTCACCCAGCAGTTCAAATCCAGCCAGCTGCGGGACTTCCTCGGAAAATAACAACCACTCACACTACAACCAGGGCCCGAATAACACACCTCTCGCAAACTCCCCAATCCCCCGGAAAAAGTAGAATACTACTTTCGGGGGATTGGCCATATAATGAATTACTTATACCTTCAAGTAATTCCTTGTATATGCAACACCATTACTCCTCAATGGGTCGCCTGCTATTGCTCGCGCCAGCGTTTCTGCTTATGACCAGCTGCTACAGCTACCGCATCGCCACCCACGCCCAGCCGGGCTCCGAATTCCAAACAGTTACCGCACATTCTTTCTTCTGGGGCCTCGCCCAAAGTCCAAAAGAAATCGCCACGCCCCTCTGCGACTCCCTCAACGTCAACGGCGTCGCCCTCGTCCAGGTAAAGCACAACTTCGGCTTCGCCCTCATCACCGTCGCCACCCTCGGCATCTGGTGCCCGATGAAGCTCGAATACAAATGCAGCAAGCCCTGCCAGGTAACCGGACATCTCTAAAAACATCCATCATGAAAATCATCAAAACAGGCTTTAGCACCTGGGAGAACAGGCATGAAACCTTCACCCAGCAAATAAAGGATTTATACACCCTGGGCAACGACCCCATGCTCGGTCCCCTGGAAGCCTATATCGACACGACCAAAGGGCTCCAGCAGATCATCGCCGAAGCCATCGCCGCCAAAGTCCCCCTTCGCGCCCTCGGCTCCGGCTGGTCCTGGACAAAGATCGCCGCCGCCGAAGCCGGCATCATGATCGACACCAAGCCGCTCAACATTATGTTCGACCTGTCGAAGAAGAACGTAAGACGCAATTATAAAGGAGACGTAAGCAAGCTGTTCCTCGCCCAGTGCGGCAACGGCGTCTGGGAGATCAGCCGCTTCCTCCGCACCCGGAACCTTTCATTAAAAGCCTCCGGCGCGAGTAACGGCCAAACCATCGCCGGAGTCACCGCGACCGGCGCCCACGGCTCCGCCTTCGACACCGGCGCCGTCCAGGATTTCGTCGTGGGCCTCCACATCATCGTCGGCCCCACCCGCCACATCTGGCTGGAAAGAAAATCCAATCCTGTCGCCGCCCCCGCTTTTATAAAAAGCCTGCAAACCGAGCTCGTACAAGACGACGACCTCTTCAACGCCGCCCTCGTCTGCTTCGGCAGCTTCGGCATCGTCCACGGCGTAATGATCGAAACCGAAGACATCTACCTGCTCGAGACTTATATGTCCCGCATGCCCTACGACGACAACATCAAAAACCTGATGCATACCCTCGACTTTACCAAGGCAAAAAATCTCCCCTGCGGAACCGAACGCCCCTATCACTTCGCGGTCCAGATCAACCCCTACGACCTCGACAACGGCGCCTATGTCACTACCATGTACAAACGCCCCTTCAAGGCCGGCTATACCCCTCCCGTCCGCAATGCCGATGGCCTCGGCCCCGGAGACGACGCCCCCTGCTTCATCGGCAAGATGGCTGCCGTCCTCCCATCCCTGGTTCCACCATTGGTGAACAAGCTCCTCGCCGGAGCTCTCACCCCCTACACCAAACAATTCGGCATCCTCAGCGAGATCTTCGACAATACCACCCTGCACGGTAAGCTCCTAAGCGCCGCCATCGGCATCCCCATCGAACAAATCGGCAAGGCAACCGAGCTCCTCCTCGCCCTCAACAAAACCGACGGCCCCTTCGCAGGCCTCTTCGCCTACCGCTTCATCAAAAAGTCCAACGCAAAGCTCGCCTTCACCCGCTTCCCCTTCACCTGCGTCCTCGAGCTCGACGCAACCTTCTCCAACGAAACCTACGCCTTCTACACCAAGGCCTGGAAGCTGCTCGAAGACAACAACATCCCTTTTACCTTCCACTGGGGCAAGATCAACGAGCTGGACTTCGGCCGCATCACCCGCATGTACGGCGACGACGCCAACGCCTGGATCGCCGCCCGCAACAAGCTGCTCGACAGCGACGACACGCGAAAAGTCTTTACCAACGCGACTATACAGAAATGGGGACTAGACAAAGTCATATAGTCCCCGGCCGGCCACAAACGCCTCGCCTCCTGCTGATCGTCGCATTCGCCATCACGGCCATCCACCTGCAAGCCCAGGACTCCGCCCTCGTGTCCCATCGCGCCATGAACATTTTCCTGGCAAACGCCATCGGCTACCACCTCTCTACCCCCAACGACCTTACCCTCTACAAAAATTCCGTCACTCTAAACTCCGACGGCAACATCGCCATCTATCACAACCTCCGCCAGTCCTCCGGCCAAGACGACCCCATTAGAAACTTCACCTCGATCGGCATCCAGGCCAACATCCGCTACCCCGAGACCAACCAGCTCGGCGGCCTCGTCAAACAAACCTGGCTTTCAAAACCACGCACCCGCTATACCCCCGGTCAAAAAAAGACCATGGACTCCGTGCGCGCCATCGTCCTTCCTCCCACACCTCCACAAAACGCCATCTATACGGCCCCCAAAGACCAATCCATCTACGACGATGCCCTCTTCCAGGCCCACGCCCTGGCTAACACTTCCGCCTACCAGCTCATCACTCTCAACTGGACCAGCGCCAGCCTCTACGTCCCCTTCCTCACTCAAAAAGACTCCACAAAACAAACCTTCTATCCCCTGCACGCCAACCTCAGTCACACCCGCTTCTGGGAAAGCTCCCATTGGGGCCGGCTATATCTCACCGTTGCCGGCGACGCCCAAATAAATAAAGACTTCCTCACCCCATCCCTCGGCGCACGCTTCGTCTACCTCCCCCATACCTCCCACTTCGGCCTGAGCGGTGCGCTTCAGCAAAACTTCGGTCCCTATCACGTCACCACTGCCTATATCGGCCTTCCCATCGTCCTGATCGACAAAAAAGCCGACCCTGCCTGCACCTTCGAATTCCAGGTCCGCTTCAACGACCCCACCACGACAGTAGGCGTCACCGCAGGCATACCCTTCAGCAAAATCGCCTTCTGACGAAGCCGATTTTTCACCCGACAAAACCATTTTTTTCGTAGGTTGAGGTTCCAAATCTAACACATGAACAGAGCCTCAGTCCTTTTCATCCTATTAGCATCCGCAGCCCATGCTCAAACAAAAGAACCCATCAAAGTCTCCGACCTTCTCAAAATAAAATCCATCGGAGAAGTCCGCCTCAACAAAGACGGCTCCCAAGCAGCCTACACTATGACCAGCATCGAACCCGACTATAAATACAACACACAGATATACCTGGCCGCAACCGACGGCTCTACTCCTCCCCGACAGCTAACATCCAAAGACAACGCCACCCAGCCCTGCTGGAGCACCGACGGCAAACAGCTCGCCTTCGTCCGCGCCGTAGACGGTAAACCCCAGATCTTCCTACTGTCCTTCAACGGCGGCGAAGCCACCCAGCTCACTCACTTCCGCTACGGCGCAGCCTCGCCCAAATGGTCCCCCGACGGCAAGGAGCTGCTCTTCTCATCCCATATCGGCATGAAAGAGCTGATAAAGGACTCCATCCTGAATCCTACCCACGAAGGCCCTCGCTGGCCCTTCGAAAAACCCGGCAGCCCATTCCAGCTATCCTCTGCCAAACCCGACCCCGACGGCACTCCCGAAGAAATCCGGGCCTGGCTCGAAAACAACGTGACCGACAAGAAAGCAAAGGTCATCGACCGTCTCAGCTTCCAGGACGAGATGGAAGTCAATCCCGACTTCTCTTTCAACCAGTGGTTTACCCAATCCCTCCAACCCGGCGCCACACCAGTAGCCGTCACACACGGCTTCTACGACTATAACAGCGTCGACTATACGCCCGATGGCAAAAGCCTGCTCATCAGCGCCGACATCGATTCCTCTCAGCACCCCGACCGCGCCCTCGAAAGCCAAATACTCCTGGCCGACCGCGACGGCCGCAACCTGCGCCTGCTGCTGGGCGAGAAAGGCAAGACCTTCAACAATCCCCGCCTTTCTCCCTCCGGCCGCTGGCTCTCCTTTCAAACCGGTCCTACCTCCTTCGTATCGATTCCGCAGCTGATCATCGCCGACTTTGCGGCGCTTGCCACCGGCAAAACCGACGCTCGCACCATCATCCCCATCGACCGCAGCACCGGCAACCCCATCTGGAGCCCGGACGAACAATATCTTTATTTCACCGCCCAATCCAACGGCGGCGCGCCCATCTACCGGGTCACAAGAACAACGAACAAGCTCGAACAGCTGACAGACTATAACAGCGGAACAGGCGGACTCGACCTGAAAGGCGCGCGCCTCGTCTTCTCCCGTACAGAAGTAGCCGACCCATCGGAGCTCTATAGCGCCGATCCCGGCCTGAAAAGCTCCAAACAGCTAACCCACCTCAACACCGACTGGCTGGCGACAAGAAACCTCAGCCTGCCCGAGAAGCACGAATTCAAAAACAATATTGGAGAAACGATCGAATACTGGGTGATGAAACCCACCAACTATACCGCAGGACAGAAGTATCCTCTTTTATTGGACATCCACGGCGGCCCCTCCGCCATGTGGGGGCCCGGCGAAGCCTCTATGTGGCACGAGTTTCAATACTTCTGCAGCCGCGGCTACGGCGTCGTCTACTGCAACCCGAGAGGCTCCGGCGGCTATGGCATCGACTTCCTGCGAGCCAACGTAAAAGACTGGGGTACCGGCCCCACCAGCGACGTCCTGACCGTCCTCGACAAAACAGTTGCCGAAGGCTGGGCCGACACAACCAAACTCGTCGTCAGCGGCGGCTCCTATGCCGGCTACCTCGTCGCCTGGATCGTCGGTCACGACCATCGCTTCAAAGCAGCCTGCGCACAGCGCGGCGTCTACGACCTGGCTACCTTCTTCGGAGAAGGCAACGCCTGGCGCCTCGTCCCCAACTACTTCGGCGGCTACCCCTGGGAAAGCGAGACCAAGGCCATCCTCCAGCGCGAATCCCCTATCACTTACGTCTCAAACATAACCACCCCTCTCATCATCTTCCACGGGGAAAACGACCGCCGCACCGGCTTCGTCCAGGGCGAAATGCTCTTCCGCAGCCTGAAAGAACTAGGCCGTCCCGTCGAATACGTCCGCCATCCCGGCGCGACGCACGAGATCACCCGCAGCGGCGATAACCGCCAGCGCATGGACCAGATGCTCCGGACCTACGAGTTCTTCGAACGGTATATTAAACACTAGGCACGCTGTGCAGCCCGACCCGATTCCCCTCGGTATCGAGGAAAATCCCCATGTGCCCATACTCCGGCGAGATCTGCGTCTTTGGAACGACGATCTTTCCACCCGCCGCTTCAACCCGGTCCAGATCGACCGTAAAACTGGGGTTTCTGGGTAAAAAAGCCAATTAACATTCAACCAATCAGGCCTTTACTTCAATTATTATGCAATTCAAGCCGCCTTCTTACGTTTCAATAGATACAACCTATTAAAAAATATTCTCAAATTTTCTATTAACACGGTTACGATTCCTCTCTCAGAACCTACTAATATATGAAAGTCGCGGAAAGATATACCGACGCTGAGCTAATCTCAGCCATTAGTAGCGAAAAGGACCTGAATCCAGCTATTCACTTCCTTTATCAGCAATATTCCGGGGCTACCAGATCTTTCATTATGAGCTATGGTGGCAGCGAACAGGACGCAGACGACGTCTTCCAGGAAACAGTAGTCGCCTTTATCGACACGGTCAAAAAAGGCAAATACCGCCAGGAATCCAGCGTCAAAACCTTCCTTGCCTCAGTCGCCAAACACGTTTGGTTCAACGACCTCAAGAAAAAGGAGCGTGCCGGCTTCCGGGAGAAACAATACGAATCCACCCGGGACCACGAAGAACAGGACGTCAGTCACCAGATCGGCGACCTCGAGCAGAAACAGCAGCTGCGCGACCTCCTCCTGCAGCTGGGAGAGGCCTGTCAGAAAGTGCTCCTCCTGTTCTACTACGAGAACCTCTCGATGAAAGAAATAGTCGACCACCTGCCCTACGAAAACGAGCAAGTGGTAAGAAACAAGAAGTATAAATGCCTGCAGCAACTGACGGGATTGATAAAAGCAAACCCCGTAATAGCGGGGCAGCTGAATGAATTAATAAAATAAAACAACAGGCAATGTCTCTACATCAATCCAATGCTTTGATCGACCACCTGGACAGCCACTTCAACGCTGACGCTCCCAGCCGGTTTACTCCCGAACAAAAGGAGGAAATGCAACGCTTGATCGCAGAAGACGAAGACGTCGCCCGCGAATGGAACTACCTGCAGCTCGCAGTAGAAGCCGTACACGACGCCGGCCTGAATAAACAGGTGAAAGCCGTTCGAAAAGAATGGGAAGCCCAGTCGGCCACCGCTCCCGAACAAGATACTACAACAGCCCCCGATACACAGGAAGGCGGCATCGTCCGCAATCTCTACCGCAACGTCATGCGAGTCGCAGCCTGTGCCCTGCTGGTCGCCGGCGGAGCCGCCATCTTCAAATACGTACGGCTCAGCTCCTCCAGCCTTTATAGCGATTACTACAACTCATACGACCTGAACACCAGCCGTGGCGCTGCCAATCAGGAAGCAATAGAACAAGCCTATTCGACCAAAAACTGGAACCAGGTCCTCGCTCTCTTCACCACCGGAAGCGACCGTAACAACAAAACCGACTTTCTCGCCGGTATGGCCGACCTTGAGCTCAAAAAATTCGACGACGCCATCGCCCACTTCGAGCAGATCATCGCCACCAACTCCCAAAGCCACGACGACTATTTCGGCGACGAAGCCGAATACTACCTGGCAATCAGCTGGTTAGGCAAGAATAAGATCAACGAAGCCATGCCCACCCTGGAAAAGATTCGGAAAAATAAGAATCACAAGTACTATGAGCAGGTCAACAAAATGTCCTTTACAGACCTTCGCCTTACACAATACAAAGAGAATAAATAAGTTATGGGGCACCACGCCCCATAACCCAAAATGTCCAAAAATTCTTGTCTCCAGCGGTTACGTTTTCTCCCGCAGCCTGTACTAATATATGTAAGCTTGATTGCCCCGTTTGAAAAAATCCAAAGACCTATCCAAACAATCCCGGAAGAGCCGCCAAAATCCTAAAAAAGACCTTTATCCAACCATCCCGGAAGAGCCGCCAAATCCTTGAAAAGACCTATCCCAATCCACTGAAAGACCCTATCCAAGTCCAGAAAACCAGCAGTCCAAATCCTATAAAAAAAGTCGGCGTACCCTGAAAAAACTTGATTCGAAAAAATGTTACGTCCTAAAAATCGCCGACTTTTTCTTCCTAAACTTCCACACTAAATATATACCGGCGACCAGCACTACCCCAGCCGCCACTTCCCAAATCCAATTAAATCCATTACCATACAACGGCGCCTCATCCCCCATCAACACCAGATGCGCCCAATAAGCAGGACTCTTATCGATCGAATTGCCCACCAGATAATCCAACTTCGCCTGCTGCAACGCCTTCGCCTTCGTATACCCCTTCCCGAGATAGACGTAAAACTGTTTTAAAATAAAAGCCGTCGCCTTATCATCCGCCTTCCAAAGACTATTGATCGTACTGGCGCAACCCGCATAAACAAAAGCCCTCGAAAGACTGATCACTCCCTCCTTCCCCACAATCGCCCCCTGCCCCGTTTCACAAGCGCTGATGATCACCAGCCGGGTAGCCCCCAAATTCAATCCATATAGCTCTTCGAGATAAAGACGGCTATCCGCGCCATTCCCATAGAAAGCCACATAAGAGCCCGCCGAATTCGTCAGGGACGAGATAGCATGCGTAGCCAGATGAATGATCGGATAGTGATTGATCTCTTTTAAGAAATTAGCCTTTGTCGCCCGCCCATCCACATATTGGGCACCGGACAAGCTCGCAATCTCTTCCTGCGAAGCAGGCAGCCTGGGAAACTCACCTCCCGCACCCGCAAACGGCGCAAACGACAGGATCCCCTGCCCATTTCCCCCCTGCTCCGGCGCCTTCAACAACCGGCAGGAAAGTCGATAGCTTATAGTAGTTGTCTTTAACAAAAAGTCCCCATTCGCACCCGCCGGCAACGACTCGAAAGGTAGATAATACAAAAACCCATCCGGGACAATGATCCATTCGTCCTGCGCCGCCGTCGCCGCTTGTATCGGCCTGACGAGACGTTCATACAACCGCTCTCCGACTGCTCCCGGCTTGAACTTCCGCCCGCTCTCCGTAATCTTTAACTGTTCCAGCCAGCCTTCTACATCCCCCTGCAGCCGGCCCACCGAGTCATACGACAGGGTTTGTCTTGTCAGGATAAAGGTATGCACCATACCAGACGCTACATAGAAGCTGATGAGCGCCTGGTTCTTACCCAGCTGCTCCTGCAGCTCCCTTAGCCCCGGCTCCGAATCGTCGTATTTCAATTTGTAATAAGCATTATTTTGTTCCAGCTGTTTCTGAAGCCGCGCCAGCCGGACGCCATATTCTTCTCTATCCCGTGCAATCATCCGCATCGCCGCACTGTCGGTCGTCTCCTCGGCACGTACATTGATCCGGGCCAGGTTGTACTTGATATTCCGCACTTCTTTCAACACCTTCTCGTCACCCCCCATCGTGCTCTCCCGTATATTCGCCAGTACGATCGTAGCCTTGCTCCTCTCGCTGATCAAAAAAGCCTGCTCTACCCGCTTTAACCGCAAACAAACATTCAACGCCCCATCATAAACGCCTGCGCTTTTCTTCTTCAGGAATAATTTTGCGTCATCTGTATCGTAGCTCTTCTCGATATATCTTAACAGCGACAGGGCTTTCACATAGACTTCATACGCAGACTCCGGCTTTTCCAGCAGCTCATAGACCTGGGCCTTCTTCAGCAGGGCATCGAAGAGCCGGAAATGAACTCCGGAAAATATATGAATAGACTCGTCGAGACACCCCAACGCCTCCTGGTATTGCTTCCGATCGATATAACAATCCGCGCGATAAAGCTGGTTGACCCCCAGATCCATCTTATTCACCTCCTCCTTCTTCAATCTATCCAAATACCACAAACAGGAATCCAGCCGCAGCAACTGCCGCTGCGTAGCAGCCATCTCGTTCCACACAGCCGGCACCTTCTTCGTATCCACCAGCCGGAAGCAGGCCATTGCTTCCGGGTAGCGCCCCAGCGCCGCATAGGTACGCCCCATATTCATGTAGACGAAATGCAGCTCTCGCCGGTAACCCAGCATTTTCTTGTATAAGGCCAGCGCCTCCTCGTATTGGTCCAATCTATAAAAACAAGTCGCGATATTGGTCTGCAAATGCACCGCAGAAACAGTGTCGAAAGGCTTTTTGCCCTCTACCAGCCGCAGCGCCTGCCCGAAATAGTTTCGCCCTTGCTGATAGTTCCCATTGTCGTAATACAGGACTCCCAGCGTATTGTACAGCCTTACCTCGTCATCGGGGTTTCGGTAGGCCGGCGCCATCGACTCCGCTTTCTGCAGGAAGTAGTCCGCCGAGTCGAAGTTGTTCAGGTTGTAATAGACAGCCCCTGCATAGACCCTCGCCACAAAGGACAGCGAATCGTCCTTCGGGTGATAATCCATGGCTTTCCGGTAAGCGGTCAGCGCGGGGGTATAATTGGCCGCAGCATCGAGCAGGATGCCCTTTTTAAGGCAGGAGAAGGGATATAGCGTGTCACGCTCCTTCCCGGCCGGGAGGGGCTGTAATAGCTCTAAAACCCCGTCAAAACCGGCAAGGGCAGCGCTATCTGTGGCAGGTGTGGCAGTATTCAGGTGGAAAAGGTAGTCGGCACGCCGGTACAGGGAGATTGCCCGCTCCAACGGCGGCTCCGGATGCCCAAATTCAGGCGATGCATAGACGAGCAGGGCCAGTAATAAAAAGACGCCCCTTCTACACATAAAAAAGCGTTAATGGATAGTTGGATTTAAAACTATCCATCAAACGCAAGTTAATGGCCGTTTATTGTTTAGTGTAGTCGTCTCACAATCACGATTAAAGGCGGTCTGGGATTGGCCTTGTTGCTGATCAGGTGACCCGATAGCAGGTTATTCAGCTTATTGACCACCCCGCCCAAAAGCCCGGCGCTGACCGCATCTTTCGTCTCGAAATAAACCACCTGCACATCGATATGCTGCAGCGCATCATTACTCTGGTCATTCAATTTATAGTAGATAGTAGCCGTAACCGCACTGCCATTCACCGGTAACAAACCAAATGCGCCACCCAATCCCAGCAGGCTGGTCCCGTCAAGGGTCTTCTGCAGGTCGATCACCCCCGTAGCAGGATTGACGATAACCTTCTTGGAAGCCGCAGTCCCATTCACGTCGAACGAACAGCTGGTTCCATCGGCACACTTGCTGAGCAGAAACGGATCCGCATCGAAGTATGGCACCGCCGCATTCGCACCTAAGCTCAGGACATAAACACTATCCATATAGGAAGCCCCGCCAATGACCAGCGTGCTCAAACAGGTATCGGTCGATCCCTGCGGGACAAAGCCGATCGCGTACTTCAACCCCGTCTCCGACTTCGTCACATTGATCGCCCCCGTATTGACATCGATGGTCATCCCCTGCGGCCAGGAGAAGTATTTACCCGGTCCCGGAAAGTTGACCGGTCGAACTATGTAATCCGCTCCCCCATTGGTGGGCTGCGGGAAGATGATCGTATCTCCATATATCGGAGCAATGGGACAACTCGGCGCAGGCGGCGCAGCTGCAACCTGCTCCGGGAAAGGAGGCGTCTTCGTCGCCGTATCTTTCGGCGCAGGAACCGTATCGTGCTTCGCCGTATCCTTGGGAATGGCGATCGTATCTTTCTTTGTACCTGAGGTATCCTTGCCTGTAGAATCCAGGCGGGTAGAGTCGTGAAGCGTTTGCGTCGGCTTAGGTATCGGCGGAATCACCTTCGAGCACGCATAGAACGTTAGGAGAAAGGTTAGGGTTATTCCAACCAACAAATACTTTTTCATGGGTATGGAAGGGATTAAGTGTTATCGCTTACAAAATAATACTTCTTTTTCAATTAGTAAAGTCTGCGCTCGCAGATGTAACCAAAAAAATAAAGTTTTTGTCGATTGAAAATCAACGAATTAATAAAAATCAATTCGACGGTTACATTCTTGCCCCGAGAATCCACTAAAGACAAACCCTTAATTAGACCCTTATGCCAATCGCAGAAGCCATCCAAGAAATGGAAGGAAAGATTTCCCTCCTGGATAACAAGACCTTTATCATCGGCGCAAGCTTCA
This sequence comes from Bacteroidota bacterium, assembly GCA_018267545.1. Lineage (GTDB taxonomy): Bacteria > Bacteroidota > Bacteroidia > Chitinophagales > Chitinophagaceae > Puia. The sequence continues at coordinate 18,140 of JAFDYG010000500.1, read as the reverse complement.
CCGGAGTCTATTACATGCTCTACCTGGGCTGGCTCATCCACCTGATCGCTCAGACACACTAAGCAATTCCCGGAGATAATCACCCCAAACGGCCGGCAACGAGTTGGTCCCATGCCCCTCCGTCTTTTCGGTTGTCGGCAGCAGGATGTAGCGCCCCTTACCTACCTTCCTGATCTCTTTTTCCATGATCCCCAACTCAGGAGGATTGATCTGATCGTCCGCAGAATTGATCGCAAATACGGTCACTTTTATCTTACCCAAAAAAGGCGAAGGATCATAATTCCTGGAAGCGTCTAATTGATAGATAAGGTCATTCGCATCCAGCGAAGACAGATAATTCTTCTCCATCGCGTCCAGCAGCTCGTCCGCCTTCTCCCGCGTCGGCGCCCGCTGTTGAAGCTGATAAGGGCTGCTATTCATAAAGAACAGCGACGACGACGCCCCGGCCAATCCCTGCGCGGGCTCCCGCACATACTCCCCACCCTTCCATTCCGGGTCCATCTCGATTAGCCTTATCGCCTGCTTGCGCATCATCCTGTTCCTCCCGGCAATGGCCACCGGAAGACTGGCCAGCGGCATCAACGCATCCGAAAAATCCGGATACGTATACCCCCATACCCAGGCGTGCATCGCTCCCATCGAAGTTCCGAGTATCAACCGGAGATGATTTACCCCCAGGTGTTCGGTCAGCAAACGATAATACGCCAGCACCATATCGTCATAGGTATACTTCGGAAACCGCATGTGCAGGCCATCGCTCGGCTTGCTCGACTTCCCATGCCCAATCCCATCCGGCAATATCAAAAAGTATTTGGACGTATCCAGCAGCTGCCCCGGCCCAAATAACAGTCCCGCAAATCGTGGATTGATGAAGTTCTTTCCGCTGCTCCCCGTGCCGTGAAGGATCAGCACGGCATTATCCCGCCGTTTCTTCCCGAATGTCACATAGTGTATCCGCAGCTCCGCCAGGCTCGTATCACCCTCCCGAAAAGCAAAATGCTTCATCACATAATCTCCCTCCACTCTATCCCTCCCTTCCCCCCTATCCCCAAATTCGGGGATAGCCCCTTGTGCTCGCACGATCGCCGGGCAAAAAAGCAAAAGAAAAAACAATCTTTTCATAACGTCCTCTATTTTTGCAGAAAGAAGATAGGAAAGATATGGAATACTCGAAGACTTACACCGCTAAAGACGAACACATCGACGTACAGAACATCATGGACGGACTCTATTATCCCTTCTATATGGAGGACTGCCGCCACGCCTATATCAAAGACGAGCTCGGCTTCGACTTCGTCGCCGAAGCCCACGCCGGCGTCAATATGGTCCTCTCCAAATACACCCTTCAATTCGTCCGCTCCCTCAAAAAAGGCGACACCTTTCTCGTCACCTGCAGCCCCATGCTCGACAAATCCAACAAATCCGTCCTCCACTTCCGCCAAACCATCCTCCTCAACAACAAAGTCGTCACCAAAGCCGTCTTCTCCGGCACCTGTGTCAAGTCCACCGGCGGCCGTCCCTTCCTCCCCGAAAATCTTCTGTCGAAACTAGCCGGCGCTCCCGAATGGGACGGAGAGCTTTAAGCTCCCCTCCTCCCAGATACCGCTTACAAAGTCCTTGGACGACATTAGCTAAATCGATTTAATAAATTAACCAACAACAACTTATACATTTTAGTCACCCTTTTGGGATGATTAAACCGCGTTTAATGTGTCCAAAATACGCTATTATCTCATCGTATCTTTGCTTCAGCAAAACAGAAAACGATGAAACAGTTAATTAAACAATTATTCTTTGATCGGGAATTAGTAGAATCTATCAAAATCGCACAGCCTAGCCGTGAGCTGCTTTACACCGAGCTGATCAGTGGTCGTATTACTATGAAGGAATACATCGCAGCGGCGAAACGCTAAACCGCTCTCTCCAGCACTACCAGCTCCAGGGGCTGTTTTTGAATCCCAAACTTCTCGCCGGCATGGAAAGGTTCCGTCTCCCCTGTTCTTACATATCCATGCCGTTCATACCAGGCGACCAGCTCCGTTCGAAGTGAAATCACCGTGATACGAATTGTCACGCATCCCATCTCTTGGGCATAAACGACCGCCGCATCCAACAGGTCCTTCCCTATCCCGCCACCCTGACGCGTCGGATCGACGCTCAACATACCCAGGTATAGCTTATTCCCTTGTTTATGTAAATAAACACAGCCCGCCGGTTTCTCGGCAAGCTCGGCCTGTGTTACCTCTAAGTCCACATACTTGAAGATGATTGAGTCCGGCTCCCGAATCAGTTCGGCGATGCCGGCTTCATTCGTCCGGGCGCCATCCAGCAGGTGTGATTCGTTCGTCCATCCACCTTCTCCGCGGTAGGCGCTGTTTACCAGTTTAGTCAGTGCAGGAATATCGTCAGGGGTCGCACAAACAATGGGCATGACAATTTATTTGACGTAAAGATACGGCCCTCGTCGCGATTGCCCCTAAACTGCTGCGATGGGTTTGGCGCTATCCAGAAACTCCTTTATTACCCCGATCGTTGCTTCCGGTATTCTGCTTTTGAAGTTCACCGAACAGATCTCATTAATGAAAGAGCCATGGCTCCCCGGCACGATCAGCAGCTCCGCATTGGGAATCAGCCGCGAAATCAGCACAGCGTGCTCCCTTGTCGTGACGTCCTTATCGCCCTGCAGAACAAGCGCCCTCGCCCTGATACCTTTCAGCATCTCCTCCGGCACATCTTTAAACCCTATCATCCGGTCCCTATCGCGCTCGAACATCGTCTGTAAAGCTGCCGGGTCCGGATTGATCGCCCTATATGCATCTTGCAGCGGCCTCGGCATCTGGTCCAACGTAGCATGTTTCATTGCATCGAAGAAGCCCGCAAACATTCCCTCCCGTTTAAATATTGCGGAAGCGATCACCAGCTTATTCACCAGCTGCGGATGCCGGATAGCGATTTGCATTGAGGTTGTCCCGCCATTGCTAAAACCAAAAAAATCCGCCTTGTCAATCTTCAAATGCTTCAGCACTCCAGCCACGTCATCTGCATCCTGCTCGAATGACGTGGCCTTCCCCCGGTCACCCGTATGGCCATGCGCCTGCAAGTCCACCCCGATCACCATCCTGTCACTGGCCAGCGGTTCGATCACATTCCCAAACGTGGTATGCATCGTCGACCCGCCGCCATGAATCAAAACCAGGGGAATCCCCCCTTTTCCATACACCTCATAATACATATTGAGATCACCCAGTGATGCATAGCCGCTTTCAATCGGTTGCTTTTTCATTGATGTAAGTTAATGAATCAAAAGTACGGTGGATTTCAAATACGTAAAACCGCTAGTTGAGACAAATAGGGGGTGATTTGCGACAAATCTGTATATTCGAATACTCACCATCCTATCATCGTAAAATCGCCGTCCATGAGACACTATATGACGTTAGTCCTTGCCATCCTGCTTTCCTGCCCCTATTGGTCAGCCGCCCAGCCCTCATCCCCCGCCGGAAAGTCCGCCAAACAGTCCGCCCCCTCTTCATCCCTGCAATCCGCTCGCCCCAAGCTCGACACGCTCATTCCCGTCCGCGGCTTCTGCGTCGACCTCCCCCATCCCTCCGGCCTGGACTCCTTTGTCCGATTCATCCACGAAGAGCTGGCCCCACGCAAAGTCAACACCCTCTTTCTGCTCGTCGACTATCACTATCGATTCAAAACCCATCCCGAGCTCGCCGACACCTTTGCCCTGTCCAATGCCGAAGTTAAGAAAATCGTCCAGGCCTGCGCCCAACATCATATTCGAATCATTCCCCAGATCAATCTCCTGGGTCACCAAAGCTGGGAAAACCATATCGGTAAATTGCTCCAGGTCTATCCCGAATTCGACGAAACTCCCTGGGTCAAAAACCCGGTCAACTATGTCTGGCCCAATGACGACAACCTTTATTGCCGCAGCTACTGCCCCCTTCACCCCAAAATCCACGAAGTCCTCTTCGCCGTCATCGACGAGCTCTGCGACGCCTTCGAAGCCGATGCCTTCCACGGCGGCATGGACGAAGTCTTCTACCTGGGCGAACGCCAGTGCCCCCGCTGCAGCGGCCATGACCCCGCAGCCCTCTTTGCCGGCGAAGTCCGCACCCTCCACGACCACCTCTCCCAAAAAGGCCGTGAGCTCTGGATCTGGGGCGACCGCCTCCTCGACGGCAAAACCACCGGCATCGGTAAATGGGAAGCCAGCCTCAACAACACCTATCGCGCCATCGACCTCATCCCCACCGACGTCGTCATCTGCGACTGGCACTACGAACGTCCCGACAAAACCTCCGTCTACTTCGCCATCAAAGGCTTCCGTGTCATTACCTGCCCTTGGCGCAACTCCTCCTACGCCCTCACCCAAATCGACGACCTCCTCCGCTTCCGCGCCGAATCTACCCTCGAAATGAAACCCCGCTTCTACGGCATCGTCGAAACCACCTGGTCCCCCACCCAATACTTCCTAAACGGCTTCTACAACATCAACCAGCGTCCTCCCACCCAACCCGCCGCCAACACTCAGCCCGATCGTCACCGCGGCCAAACCGCCTGGAAATGCTTCCGCGACATGTACCAAAAAATCGATTCATTAGGAGACTAACCCAACACAAATCCCCATCCGGCAATCTAGTTCAACAATTTCGGCATCAAATCCGCCAGCTCCCGTCGCGCAAATGCTTCACATCTTGCAGCAGCAAGCAGCATCGCCAGCAAAAAATCATACGAAGTCGAAGATTCTGGTTCAAAATATTTAAAAACAGGATGCCCATTTTCAGGAAAAAGAGACTCTATCCGTGGACGAAGTTTCCCGCTACGAACAAAAAAATATTCATCCATATCAGTCCGTCTATTAGCAATATAAGAAGAGAACATTCTATTCGCCGCATAAAACTCTCCAATCTTCTTCATCACATTCCGCAAATAAGCCACTCGCACACCTTCTATATTAAGGCTATTTCTATAACTATTCCTAAAAGCCTGAAACATCAGCTCGCTCAAAACAATAGGCTTCACCCTTTTAAAAAAGTATATTTCTTGCCGAACACTCCTAAAAGGGTTCTCCAGCAAACGCTCTCTAAAATCCAAAAGACAGGCATGTATGCAAGCCGCAGACTTATAGTATCGTTCATTTGCACTAATAACAGATGAATCAATTTCCCTCAACTCTTGGTCCAACCGATCCTTCATTCGTTTATAATATGATATCTGCATAACTTTTCTTTTAAGCATGAAAGAATAAGGCAATAGCTGGCACCCTAGCCTCTGCATGAGATGCCAGCCATTCTTTGGTAATAAAATTTAGTTTAGTAAAGCGCTAGACGCATCCGTTTAAAAGTCCTGAAAACCCGATTTATTTGTTATCGGACCTCTTTTTCTATCAATCTCCTCCCACGACTTGTACGGCAATCGATACTTATCCGAAAATATGTACTGGCCATAATCCCAGAAGTGAAGGATATTCTTAGGGCAGAGGCGATATAAAACAGTATCGTCATTTTGCTTTCCTTTAAAAAGTAAAAATTTCTCTTGGCAAGTTTCAAAATCATCCCCATTGAACTGCAATTCAGCATAGGTAAATGTTCCGTTGTAATTGCTAAATCGACAGTTAGTATTGCCATAAAGCCAACGAATTGGAGGAACATTATTAATAATAACTATTGAAACAATAGTCACAAATACGACCACTGTACGTTTCATAAACTTTATTAATTACAAGCTCCATGACTAATCGGAGCTTTGGTATTATGAGATAAATCTAAATTAATGTTTGCTGCTTCTGTGCTTCCTCCTGTCTTCATAGTAGCTAATTTATCATAGAGCTTTTGCGGTGAGCTAGCTATAACGACTGTAACCGGAGCAGATGACACCCCATTCCCAACCGTAATGCCGCCTTGGCGAAGTATATATGGGTCCATCGTTATTGGGACAGCCCTTGTTGCATTAAAAACGGTCAGTGCATAATCAGTGCAATTAAACTTATCTAATTCATATGACTTAGAACTTAAATTTATAGACATTGCTTTAATTGCTTCAAACTGATCTGCGTTAATTGACATACCTATGCTAGCATTAATCTCCTTATTACCATTATCTTTAATAGCAGAAGGTAATGAAGAAAATGGGTTCCAGGCAGATGGCTCTTCTCCTGGATAAAATCCAAACGCCTGGGTTACGCTCTCACCTCCTCCCGACTTTGAAATTACCAAAAACGTATGCCCAGCATTCACCCCACCCGAGAAATTCATCGACATATTCGGACTACTATTCACCGGCAAATCCACACACAGCTGCACCGTATACACAGCCCCCTCCGACGGCACCAAATCAAAGCAATTAAACAACTTCCGAACATCCACAGCCGGCAAATCATACACATACTCCCTCTCCACCTCAATCCCCTGTATCACCCTCAATCCTCCCATCCCCCCTCCCTGGCTAACCACCGGTTCCACCGGACTATACACCGCAACCGCGCCCGGCGCCCCCCCACCAGAACCTTCTGTCCCCCCACCATCACCTCCCTCACTTCCCTCATCACTCCCCCCTGAATCAGAACCCCCTCCCGCCAAAATATCCCCACTCGTCACCCCCAACAACCCATCCAACGAGATATACGAAGTCGAAGCCCCTCCCCCCGTATACCCAACCACCAACACCTCCGGCAACCAATCCGCACCCGGCGCCGGTTCCAGCGTCACCGCCTTCACCCCACTCGTCTCTACCAACCTATTCCCCTTCTCATGCAGCACACTGATAAACCCATCCTCAACCGCCGAATTCAAAATCACCCGCCCTCCCAAAGACTGCAACCGAATCCTCCCCGAAAACCGAGCCCCCTCAACACCCGAGCTCTCCAAATGAACCACCTGCCCCTTCAATAAATTTCCCACCGAGTCCGTCCGTAACAAAACAAAATCCTCCCCCACCGACTTCCCCACAAATGGAATCCGCAAAGTATACACCCTCCTACCCCCTGGGTCCGTCAACACCGCCCTCCCGGTATCCAACCGACCAAAATCCCCCGTACCCAAACTATCCCTAAGCCGCAAAAGCACCGAATGTAAATAAGTACTGGAATCTTCTTTCACAACTGCATCTTTCCTGCAGGAATAGACGAAAACGATAAGCATCGCTGCACAAATTACTTTTTTCATATTACTAAGGTTTTGTACAGCCAAATTAAGAAGCCTCTTTCTGCTAAAAAATCGACTAATGTCAACTTTTTTTCATCCTTGAGAAAGTGTGCTCCGTCATACCCAGATAAGAAGCGAGGATTTGTTGAGAAACCCGATTGAATAACGCAGAATCTTCTCCTTCTATTAACAGTTGAAATCTTTCCTTTGCCTCCCGCATTCTAAGATTATACAATTGCATATTCCAGAAGATAAGATACTTGATCGTCAAGACCCTACCTATAAAGTTAAATTCAGGAAACTCACGATACAACTCCTCCAGCTCATCATATGAAATGTAAAACACCACAGCCTCTTCTACAGCCTGTATATTTTCAATGCTCGGTTTCTGATGGTAAAAACTCTGCACCGAAACAACAATATCCCCCTCTTTTAAAACCCAACTAGTAACATCCCCCTTCTTAGTTTCGTAATAACAACGCAAAACCCCTTTCTGTATAAAATAGATATGCCCGGACACCTCCCCTACTTTTAACAAAAACTCATTCCGCGCTACCGCCTTGCACCGAACAACTTTTCTCAACCGCTTCTCCAACCCATCCGAGAAAGGTAAAGCGCAAATTGACTTTAAATAAGCGATTAACTCATCAACCGAAGAAATTAATTCCACCATAAAAGATAAGATTTAGATTAAAAAATCACCAAAACCAAAGCCTTATCCAAACGGCCAGAATAAAGGGGAGTAAAACAGGAGCTTAAATATAAGTATACTAACTAAAACACACAATCGAAAATACACGAAACTTGAGCGCAATATGCGCGCACCCAGCACACACCCACTACACATCCAACGCACACCCACCGTAAATATCCAGCCGCCAAACATCGCCCCAGCGCATACCCACGAGCAGCCCTTATAACCCGCACCAGCCCCACAACCCACCCCCTCGAAACTTATCCACCCCCACTCCCAATCCAAAATAAAATCGATATATTTAGTAAGACACTACATTAACCTACAAACCATCTGCAATGAGAAACACCATGCCTATGACAGGACGTGCATTCCTATGCGCCATTCTCCTGCTTCTATCCACTGTCAATCAACTCTATAGCCAAGTCACCACCGCCACCCTCACCGGCCTCGTCAAAAGCGCCAAAGGAGAACCCCTCGCCGGCGCCAGCGTAACCGTCTCATTTCCCGATGCCGGCATCAGAATAGTCGTAGCCGCCAGATCCGACGGTAGATTTACCGTCCCCAACCTCCGCGTAGGCGGCCCCTACCAGGTCATCGCCTCCCACGTGAACCTCGAAAGCTCAGGCCCGGACAATATCTACCTCGAGCTCGGACAAAACAACTTCGTCGAAATAACGCTCGCAGAAAAGATCACCGAACTCTCCGGCATCACCGTCACCGCCCGGGGCTTCGACAACAAAAAGACCGGCGCCTCTACCAATATCAGCGGCCGCCTCATCCGCGAGCTGCCTACCATCGCCCGCTCAGCCGACGACTACCTTAGACTAACCCCCTCCGCCTCCCCTACTTATAATGGTATGTCCTTCGCCGGCAGAAACGGACAATACAACAACTTCTCCCTCGACGGCGCCGTCTTCAACAACCCCTTCGGTCTCGACGCCCCCACACCCGGCGGACAGACTAACGCCCAGCCCATCTCCCTTGACGCCATCGACCAGATACAAGTCAACCTCGCCCCCTATGATGTGACCCAGGCCGGATTCACAGGCGCCGGCGTCAACACTGTCACAAAATCGGGGACCAATAAATTTTACGGAACCGTCTTCGGCTTCTATCGAAACGACGCCCTCACCGGCTCGAAAGTATCCGGTTCCAAGCTCGTCATCCCCTCGCTTAGCCACCTCCAAACAGGCTTCTCCCTCGGCGGAGCCATCAAAAAGAACAAGCTCTTCTACTTCGTCAACTTCGAGACCGAACAGCGTGAAGACCAGGCCACCAGCTACGTAGCCCAAAACGGCTCCAACATCGGCCAATCCAATACATCGCGAGTCCTCGAATCCGACCTCATCGCCGTCAGCAGCATCCTCAAACAACGATTCAATTACGAAACCGGTCCCTACCAGGACTTCACCTTCAAGCAAAAAAACTATAAATGGCTGGCAAAGCTAGACTGGAACATCAACCAGATCCACAAGCTCACGTTTATTTATAATGGACTCGACGCCAGCCTCGACAAACCAGCCCACCCCAGCGCCATCGGCCGCCGCGGCCCCGACTATTATACTCTGCAGTTTAGAAACTCCGGCTATAAAATGGTCAACAAGCTAAACTCCTTCAACCTGGAATTGAAATCGAACTTCAACAGTAAATTTGCGAACAAACTCCGCCTTGTCTACACCAGCTTCCGCGACCACCGCGAACCCTTCTCCGCCCCCTTCCCCGTCATTAACCTCACCAAGAACAACCAACGCTACATCATCGCCGGTGAGGAGCCCTTCTCCATCAACAACATCCTCAACCAGGACGCCTTCCAGGTAACCGATAACTTCAACGTCTTCCTGAATAAGCATACCCTGACCTTCGGCGCCTCCTTCGAATCTTTTAAATTCGGCAACTCCTTCAACCTGACCGGCTACGGCCCAGCCATTTTCTGGAATGCCGATATCCAGATGTTCAAGGACAGCGTCCCCGGCGGACACAACTACGTTTTCGGAGGATACCCCCTCGACGCAGACGTCGCCTACGCCCGCAATCACGCCGCCTCCGGCCAGTTCACCTGGTACTATCTTACCGTCGGACAGATCGGCGCCTACGTACAGGACGAGTGGCAGATCAGCAACCGCTTCCGTCTCACGTATGGATTAAGAATCGACGCGCCCGAATACTTCAACTCACACTTCAAAGACCCCAAGCTCAATGGCGACGGCTCCTTCGCCGGCGGTTATACCGAAGGCCGTCCCACCCTCCCCAATAATGATAATCTGAAACTCTTCGACGCCAACGGCACACCGGTTACCAATGGCGTCGGCAAAGACATCGACAATACCCGCCTTCCCAAAAAGACGCCTCTCTTCTCCCCAAGAGTCGGATTTAACTACGACATAAAAGGCGACAAAACGATTATCCTCCGTGGCGGTTCCGGTCTCTTCACCGGCCGATTCCCCTTCGTTTGGGTTGGCAACCAGATCGGCAACCCCTATTCCAGCTTCTACTGCGTAACGGCCCGCGACTTCAAATGGCCCCAGGTCTGGCGCAGCAACATCGGCTCCGACATCAGGAGTTCCTGGGGAACCATATTTACCATCGACCTGGCTTACACCAAGGACGTACATGCTATGATGGTCAGAAATTATGGCCTCGGCACCCCCACCGGAACCCTCAGCTCGGGAACGGGCGACAAACGTGCCGTATACCTGCCGGCCAATATCGGGAGCACCGCCTATGTCTTTACCAACACCAACCTCGGCCACAGCTTCAACGCCACATTTCAAGCCCAGCAAACCTTCCCCAAAGGATTCTTCGGCATGTTCGGCTATAACTACCTGGTATCGAAAGAAGCCAGCTCCGTCTCCGCCGAAATCTCCAGCGACGCCTTCGAACGCAACCAGGTCGTCGGCAACGCCAACACCGCCGTCGTCTCCAATTCTCTTTACGGCAATAAGCACCGCTTCCTCGTCGCAGGCACCAAACGCTTCAGCTACGGCGAAGACAAGATGTGGGGGACCACCATCTCCTTCTTTGCCTCCTGGACCTCCGGCAACCGTTTCTCTTATACGTATAACGGAGATATCAATAATGACGGCTCGCTGATCAACGACCTGCTCTATGTCCCAACCGACGCCGAAATAAATACGATGACCTTCTCCAATCTGACCGACGCCAACGGCAACAGCCAAAGCCCCGCCACCCAGCGCGCCGCCTTCAAGGCCTTTATCGCCCAGGATAAATACCTCAGCAGCCACCGCGGACAATACACCGAAAAGAATGGGGGACAAACGCCCTGGTTTAGCCAGGTCGACATGCGCATCCTTCAGGACCTAAAAATTAAAACCGGTAAAAGCTTCCAGACCATCCAGCTCAGCTTCGACGTTGTCAACCTCGGCAATCTTATCAACAGCAAATGGGGCGTACGCAAATACGCATCGACAGCCAGCTATTACCAACCCCTCAGCGTCACCAATACAGGGACTACCCCTACCTACATCTTCGACCCTTCCATCACCAGCACCTTTATCAGCAGCCCCGAGCTGCCCAGCCGCTGGCAGATGCAGTTCGGGCTACGCTACATCTTCTAAATCCAGCACCCAATCCCCCCGAACCGCAGCGCACCGCCCCCTACATCACCCCCACATAATCATTTAAAACCCAAAGCCGCCCAACCCGGGCGGCTTTTCACATAAAATTAAGAATCAGCCCCTTACAGGCCCCTCCCCAAAACTCCAAAAAGTCCTATCTTCATATACAGTAATTGAAAATATATGAAAAATAGTTTCGTAGCCTTCCTGCTACTCTTGTCAACATCCGCCTTCGCCCAGCTCACTGTAAACGAACAATTTCAAAAGATCACTACCGTCCAGCAAGCGCAACAATACATTGACGCCAACGCTCCCCTCAAGCCCACCTTGCTCCACCTGTCCAACGGCAAAGACACGTCCCTGATCGACAAACGCCTTCTCCGGCAGAACAAAGGCGACGTCTTCTCCGTCGGCTACGTGACCTACAAAGTCATCGAAATGACCAGAACCATTAAATACCGGGCTCATTATATATTCCTGGACGGCGGTTCCCTCTCCAACACCCAGATCGACAGCCTCAAAAAAATAATCGTACAAAAGGCCAATTCCGGAACACCCTTCGAGCAGCTCTCCGACCAGTACACTATGGACGGCAACACCACCCACGGTGACACCGGCTGGTTCTTCGGCGAAGAAATGATGCCCAAAGAATTCCAGGACGCCGTATCCAAACACAACGTCGGCGAAATCTTCTTCGTAGACGTCGCCGAACGTAACTGGCACTATATCGTCAAGAAAACATTCCCGGACGAGGACAAAAAAGATATCACCGTCCTCCGGTCCAACGGCCGCTAAGCAGCCAACGCTCCGACCCAAAGCCCAAAAGCTCGCGCGTTCAAGCTCCCGGCCCAAAGCCACCCTACCCCTGCACCTTCGCCTGAAACCCCACAGTCGGATGGCTCTTCGGCGCATGAATCGCATTCAACACTTCAAAGGAGAGGTTAATATCACTTAACTTCTCCTTTGTCTTTACCTGAACCACCGTCTTCTCACCAGGCTTCAGCGTAATCATATCCCAATGCTCATGAAAAGTATAAGGAGATTTATTCTGCAGCGTAAACTCCGAGCTGGTCATATTCTCGAACACCACCTCCAGCACCGTAGACTTCTCGATATACTTCGCACTCACAATCTTCACCGACTCTTTAATCAATGGCACCAGGTATTCATCCCGGCCAATCAACAAATCCTTATAAGAGACCACCGTCCTATGCTCTACTAACCCCTCATGAATCGCATCGATCGTCCCCTCCTTCGCAAAAACCAGCGTAATGGGTCTATGCCCCCCATTCGGAACATCAAACGTCCAATCGATCAATTGGTGAATATCGCTTGTTCCCATGATCGTAAGATTATTGTCGAGCGCAATCTGCAACGCCTCATCCGAATAGTTCCCGTCATTCGCCACCTCGATTCCGTCCAGCAAATGTTCCTTAATTAAATATTTGTGCATCTCCGTCAACGAGGCCATCCCATCCGGCTTCTGAGCAATCCAGAAAGGATGGTTCCAGAAGGTAAAAGCCTTCTGCCGCTTGGCTTCTCTGAAAACCTCGACCGAATCCTTGATCAACATCTTATTGGCATCTTCGATAAATACAGCATTGCAATGCCCCGGAGGCATACTCCGCGTGATCTCCGAACCTCGAATAATCAACAGATTGTGGTCCTTTGCTTCCTTCAACGCCAGCTCATAAGAACGGTTCCGGTCAGGATGCGGAATATCTGCCTTGTGCGGCTGGTATTCCAGGTGCTCCGTCAACGAAATAGCGTCCAGCCCATCCTTCAAAGCCTCCATGACTCGTATATCCGGCCAAACGGCGCCATCGGAGAATACGGAGTGCATATGCAGGTCACACTTCATGACTTTATAGCCAGGCACGTCGGGAAATTTCAACGCCCGGCCCAGCCGATGGCTATGATCGGCTTCCGTTTGAGCGGCAACTGTTAAAGAAACAAAACAGCAAAGAAAGGCAGTCAGCTTGTACATATCAGGAGCTATTTTAGGGGCCGGAAGATACCCCAAAACAAAAGGAAAGAATATTAATTTACAGTAAACTCTCCTGAACCCGCCGTAACTCTATTCCCTCACCCAACGAAGCATAGCCGGATACGCCGACTCGACGCCCAACCCCGGCTCCTTCGCCATCTTACACCACTGCAGCATCGGCAAGCCCAAATACCGCCCCGCCCGAAAATTCTCGACAATCGCCATCCCTCCGCCCTTATACCCTGCTTCGTGAAAAACAATCAAAGGATCCATCCCGAGATGAACACAAGCAGCATAAGACCAGGCAATCGCCATCATCTCCTCCGCCTCCCGATTCTTACTATTTGTAATCGCATCTTCATCCAATCCCACCCGTTCATCTCCCGTCACTACCGCAATATGCCCCGCCTCATGCAAGATATCTCCCACATGCGCCAACCCCTGCAGATCTATAACTAAACGCCCTCTCTCGATCGAAAGCCCCGGCAAAAAGCTCCTCCCATCGATATTCCGAAACTCCGTTCGAATACCAATCTCATTCAGAAACCGAACACACTTATCCAAAATAGCAGTTTTATCACGGTCCAACTCCATAAACAAGGCGTAATTTTACAATGATGCTCCAAAACCGAGTCGATCCATACGGCCATCTCATCAAAACTCCCGCTCGCGGAGCCTGGACCGGCAACCGCGGCGTCATTCATAACGAAGATAAAGAGATCGTCCGCCCCTTCAAACTAAAAGCCTGGATAACCTGCCTCCTGGAATACAAGGGTAAAAAGCGTCCAATCATGGCCCCCAACCGATGGACCGAGCTCTTCTTCCTCGACGAAGCCACCGCCTTCTCCGCCGGCCACCGCCCCTGCGCCTTCTGCCGCTACCCTGACCACAAGCGATTCAAAACAGCCTGGCTAAAAGGCAACCCTCAATACGGCTTCAACGAAAAGACACCCATCTCAAAAATCGACGACATCCTGCACAAAGAACGAATCAATAAAGACCGCACCAAACCCACCTACGAAGAAAACCTAAACCACCTTCCCAGCGGCGCTTTCGTTATCTACAATAACCAACCCCATCTGCTCTACGAAAAAAAACTCTACCCCTGGACACCCGCCGGCTACGAGCCCGGCATCCCCCTCCCAAAAGAAACCAAACTCCCCGTCCTGACACCCCAGTCGATCATCAATACTTTCAAAGCCGGCTATACACCGCAAATAAAAATCTCCTAACTTTAACCCATGTGCCTCCACGAAACAAAATCTTGCGGCCGCTGCCAATCCACCTTTGAATGCAAAGTCGGCAACATCGCCCAATGCCAGTGCAACGGCCTCTCCTTCTCCGACGAAGAAAGAAAATATCTCTCCACCCACTACTCCGACTGCCTCTGCCGCAGCTGCCTCCTCGAAATCAAACGCGAGCTGAAATTCAAACCCATCGAAGAAAAGCTCCACTTCCTCCAGTCCACCGCCAAAACGAGATAATAAAGAGTTCAACGAATAGAAACACTGACTACGAACCAGGAGATAGGCGTTCGACTCGCCCAGAGGAAACTAACCGACACAGCATATTAAGAAAGCAAAATCCTTTCGGCAACTAAACTCCTTACTAGAAGCGCCAGATTATAGTAGCTTTTCGATTCATCTACCGTGGGTAATAAATTTGAATCAGGATAGCGACCTTGTACGGCATACGCGTTTATATTCAAGGGATCTACCGAACCAAAAACTGGATCAAAATTTGCGCATTCGGATAAAAGGAAAATGATATTATGAGTTCTCTCGATGTCACGGCCGTGATAAACAAGGAAAGCTTTAAGGCATTTTTCGATAGCTTGCTGGCAATGAAAGCATGCATTATCCAGAATCACCGGTTCGATTTCCAGCAGCCGCTGCGCACTTAATAGATCATGTTCTGCCTTATTGAGCCATAATTCAATATAAGCTTTAAGAGCAGGGGTCATAAAGTAACTCCCTCCCTGATCGCAGAACGAATGATATGTCCCGGCAACTCTTGTTTTTGACGTATTTCTTCGTCACTATTAAGAAGTAGATCAACAGGTGCCTTGATAGCGTCAACAATGGCCCGGTCAAGTCGACTGCTCCAATGTATTTTCTCCTGAGGTGTAAATGTTTTGGGGGTTATGATTAGTAAATCATAATCGCTATGGCGATCCTGATCTCCCCTTGCATGGGAACCAAATAGTACGACACGAGCACCCGGCAAGTAATCCTGCACGGTTTTTTTAATGGTGCTATATATCGTCGGAGTGTTCATAACTCAAAGATACAAAATAGGTTGAATAAATTAAAGTAACACAAATCGGCCCTTTTCAGACTTTAGGCATGCAATGGGTGATCGACTCGCTCAGGAGAAACCTTCCATCACGTGATGAGGCTGTCGCACATCACAATCAAATACATCGATTTGCCCACCCTCACCTCTCCCAAAAGATCACCCCACAAATCCAATACTCCAAAAACCACATAAACGATTCTTTTTATAAAACCAGCACCCGCAAAACATACAATAACCCCAGCTTTCCAAGCACTATACATGTTAATATCCCGTGATTACTTGCTAAAATAGATTTATTATAGCAACCGGATTATTCCTAGTTTCATGCCGTTTAAACAACCTATTAAACACTGGTTTACAAAATATTATATGAAAAAGCACACAGTATTCTCCCGCATCTTCCTCCTCCTCACCATCCTGACCCTCACCACCCGCGCCACCCACGCGCAAAACGGCGACCAGATCCTCGACGGAATCGGTGAAACGGGAATGATCGCACGCTATGTGTTTGACGGAGACCTGAAAGACTGGTCCCGAAATACCCTCCACGCCAAATCCCAGGGCGCCGAAGCCGCATTCGTAACCGACACCCGCTTCGGCAAAGTCTTATCCCTCACCGGAGAAAACTTCCTCACCCTCCCCACCGAAACGCTAAGCGACCTCGAATCCCTCAGCATATCCGGATGGATCTTCCTCCGCTCGAAACAACCCGGCCAGCGCTTCTTCGATTTCGGAAAAGACGCCTCCAAACATTTCTTCGCAGCCCCCGCCGGAACCACCGCACAGGAAGGCTTCCAGGCATCGATAACAACAGGGAAGGGAGTCCTCGCCCCGGTCATAGAAACCAACAAGTGGGTGCACTTAGTCATAGTAATAGACATCCCCTCCAAATCCATGACCACCTACGTCGACAGCAAATCCGTAGGCGAAACCAAGGACATACCCAAAGAGCTAACAGAAGTATTCGGCCAGCAAGGAAACGAAAAACAACTTTACATCGGAAAATCACTGACAGCCGGTGACCCTAATCTCAACGCCCTCATCCACGACTTCCGCATCTACCGCATTCCCCTCACCGGCAGACAGGTCGCCGGAATCTATTTCAACGCCCAAAGAGGCAGAGGCGTCAACGAAGGCGTAGTAAACACGACCGGCGGCAACAGACGCGCAGAGGAACCCCTCCCCCAGTTCCCCGCAAACGAGGCGCAGCTTTACAATACATACCTTACACAAGTATCCGACGTACAAGTAGAAACAGAAGTCGGAAACCTCCCCCGCATACCCAGCTACGTACAAGGCACCTACAAAAGCGAGCTCAAAGGCCCACACCCCAAAGTACGCGTGCTCTGGCCCGCAGCTACCGACAATAGCGCCGTCCAGAGCCCCGGGAAATATACCATTACCGGGCGCGTCGCAGGAACCGACTTCCAGCCAAAAGCATTCATCACGGTCAAAGCCGCCGCAAAATCAGCAACGCCTACCCTAAAGCTCGCAGCATTCGACCTCGACAAGGTTACGCTGAAAAGCGATATCCTCGGCCATGAAACCCAATTCATCGAAAATCGCGATAAGTTCGTCAACACCCTGGCCAAAACCGACCCCAACTCCTTCCTTTATATGTTCCGCCACGCCTTTGGCCAAAAACAACCCGAAGGAGCAAAACCCCTGGGTGTCTGGGATAGCCGGGATACCAAATTAAGAGGACACGCTACCGGCCACTACCTTTCTGCTATTGCACAAGCTTACGCCGGCTCCGGATACGACAAAACGCTCCAGGCCAATTTCGCCGGTAAAATGGAGTATATGGTAAACACCCTCTATAACCTCTCCCAACTATCCGGCAAGCCCAAAGAAGCAGGCGGCCCATCCATCTCCGACCCTTCCGCAGTCCCCTACGGCCCCGGCAAAACAGCCTACAGCTCCGACCTCAGCGATACCGGCATCCGCAACGACTACTGGAACTGGGGAACAGGCTTTATCAGCGCCTACCCCCCCGATCAGTTTATCATGCTGGAAAAAGGCGCCAAATACGGCGGACAAAAAACCCAGATCTGGGCGCCCTATTATACCCTGCATAAAATCCTCGCCGGCCTGCTCGACGTATACGAAGTGAGCGGCAATAAAAAAGCCCTGGCAATCGCCACCGGCATGGGCGACTGGGTATACGCCCGCCTTAGCAAAGTCCCGACAGACACGCTGATCAAGATGTGGAATACCTATATCGCCGGTGAGTATGGCGGCATGAACGAAGTAATGGCCCGCCTGTACCGGCTTACCGGCAAAGACAATTATCTCAAGACAGCCCGCTTATTCGATAATATCCGCGTGTTCTTCGGAGACACCGCCCATTCGAACGGCCTGGCAAAAAATGTAGACATCTTCCGCGGCCTGCACGCCAATCAGCACATCCCCCAAATTATCGGGAG
>JAFDYG010000004.1 GCA_018267545.1 Bacteroidota bacterium | reverse complement strand
GCTGGAAGCCAGCTTCTGCTCCAGATCCTCCAGGTCGATGTGCCCATTGGGCAGCAAAGCGACGTAGCTCAAAGCCGCCTCTCCCCGCTTATGCAGGTGCTCGATCGTATGCAGGGTCGCATGGTGCTCCAGCGGCGAGCTGATGATGTGCGTGCATCCAAGGTCGCGCACCGCCGCCGTGACGGCCGTATTGGTGCTTTCCGTCCCACCGGAAGTAAAAAAGATTTCCGCCGGATGGGCGTTCAGGATCTTTGCAACCGATTTACGGCTGCTCTCGATCGCCAGCCGGGACTCCCGTCCATAAGAATAGATTGAAGAAGGATTGCCGAATTTCTCGGTGAGATAGGGCATCATGACTTCCAATACCTGCGGGTCTAGGCTGGTAGTAGCGGCGTTATCAAAGTAGATTCTTTCCATATGCGGCGCAAAGGTATTATTTCTACCTCAGTTATTTGTCGTCCCAATGACAGTTCCCCCGGAGGCCGGCCAAACGCCCTTAACCATTGAATTCTAAGGGGCTATAAATTCCTTTATATCCTGCATCAGTCTCAGCGCAATGTTATTCGCCGTCGTCTCGAAATTGCTCTCGGCATAAATCCGGATAATAGGTTCCGTATTCGACGTCCGCAAATGCACCCAGTCATTGTCGAATTCGATCTTTAGCCCATCCTCCGTATTGATCGGATGATTCTTGTATTTCTTCTTGATCTTCTCGAAGATAGCCGGCACGTCGATACCCGATCCCAGCTCGATCTTATTCTTGGAGATGAAATAGTCAGGGTACTGACTGCGGAAAGACTTGATGCCGTTCTTATGATGCGACAGCGCGCTCAAAAACAGTCCAATCCCGATCAGCGCGTCCCGTCCATAGTGCAGGTCGGGAACGATGATGCCTCCATTCCCCTCCCCGCCGATCACCGCATTTACCCGCTTCATCGCATTCACCACGTTGACTTCGCCTACGGCAGAAGGATAATACTGCCCGCCCCGGGCTATCGTCACTTCCTTCAATGCCTTTGTGCTGCTCATATTGCTGACCGTATTACCCGGACGCTTGCTCAATACATAGTCCGCAACCGCCACAAGGGTATATTCCTCGCCGAACATGCTGCCGTCTTCACAGACGAAGCAAAGCCTGTCCACGTCAGGGTCCACCGCAATCCCCAGGTCCGCCTTCGTCTGCTGCACCTTCAGGCTCAGTCCGGTCAGGTTTTCCGGTAAGGGCTCCGGATTGTGCGCGAATCGTCCATTGAGCTCTTCATTCAACAAGATCACTTCCTCCACTCCCAACGCCTTTAATAAGGGCGGGATAAAAAGAGCGCCCGTCGAATTGATCACATCGACCACGATCTTATACTTCCGCTCCCGGATGGCAGGGATATCCACCAGCGGATATTTTACGACCGCATCGATACTTTTCTGCAGCCAATCGGTACTCACTTTATAGTCACCCAGCTTATCCACCGGCGCAAAAACAAAATCTTCTTTCTGTACCTTTTCCAAAATAGCTGCTCCCTCTTCCGCACTGATAAATTCTCCCGCGCTATTGAGCAGCTTGAGCGCATTCCACTCCTGGGGGTTGTGACTCGCCGTCAGGATAATACCCCCGGCAGCCTTTTCACCCGGCACGGCCAATTCCACCGTAGGCGTGGTAGACAAGCCCAGGTCGATAACATCCAGTCCTATCCCCCGCAGGGTAGAGATAACCAGCGCGCTTATCATCTCCCCGCTGATACGGCCATCGCGGCCAACCACGATCTTCTTTCCCTTATTGTTTTGGATAATCCTGCTGCCATATGCAGCGGTAAATTTAACGACGTCCAGCGGAGACAGATTTTCTCCCGGCCTACCTCCAATCGTACCCCTTATTCCGGAGATGCTTTTGATCAATGCCACAGATACTTGTTTTAATGACCACAAAAATAAGGTTTTGCAGCCAACCGCCCCCCTTAAGTCCAGCGCAAAAAAAAACCGCCTGAAAGGCGGAACCGCTTTGGTTTTCCATAGGATAAGGTTTAAGCGGATATTTTGCTCGGATTGGATTCTGAAACAAAAGTATCTCGCCGCCTGCATTCATGCAATAGTATTCTTACCCTCCGGGTCAAAAATTTATGCATGGTATAATTGCTATCCGGATTGCAGGATTTACATCACAAGCCGTCCTTCTTTTTGTTCTGTAATAGCATGTATCTCGATAGCTCATACATCCCCTCCGACAGCTCTTTCATCTCCTTGAGCACCGGCTCTTTTTGTACCGCCCCCACAGAATCCACTACCGGCACCAATTCTTCCTTCCCCGTCTTCAGCCCCCGGCGATAAAAAAAGTCTCCCTTCACAACTCCGATATCCGCGTCATCCGGGTCATAGATAAAAGCCATCTCTTTTCCGCTAAAATGCGCCGTATCCAGTAAATCGCGGCCCAGCGTCGTATTGTCATAGGAAATGCCGCAAAGTCCCGCCAGGGTAGGCAGAACGTCTACCTGCGAGCAGATCCCATGAAGCCGCTCCGCCCGCACCAGCTTTGGCGCATAGATCAGCATCGGCACGTGTTCCGAGGTCAGCCGCTGGTCCGTCCAGGCTCTCGGGAACTGCTTCCCCGCATCCCCCGGTATCCCATGGTCCCCCACAAACAAAAAGACCGTATTGTCGAAATACTTCTCCTTCGAAGCCGCCTGGATAAACGTCTCATATCCAAAATCGGTGTACCGGAAAGCATTCATCTCGTCATTGTTTTCGAATCCATACCGGTGCAGCGAATCATCCGCTACTTTTCTAAGACGAAAGGCCGCCCGGTCCTCTTCGGGGATCGTATAAGGCCGGTGATTATCCGCCGTCTGGATGATGGCAAAGAAGGGTCGTTCCTGCTGCCGCAATACTTTATTGGCTTCCAGAAAAAGGTTCTTATCGCTAATCCCCCAAACGTCCACCTTCGGCGCGCTATAGTTCTGCTGCTCGTATAAATGCAGCCCCTGGATATTATTCGTCAGTAACCCCCGGATATTGGCCCAGCTGGTGCTGCCACCCAGGAAATAGAATTTCTCGTAGTCCTTGAAATCGTTGATGATCGTGTGCTGATCGACCGCAGACGGGTTGCGCGAAGAAGTGGTCGTAGCCGCCGCCACATCGGGTATCCCCGTTATAACGGCCCAGACACCCCTGGCTGTCCCATAGCTGGGGGTAAAGCAATGATCGAAGAAAATCCCCTGACCACAAATGCTGTTGAAGAACGGCGTCGTATTTAACGGGTTCCCCCACATGCTGCTCTTGTAGGCGCTAAACGATTCGCAGATCACGACTACAACATTGGGACGAGAGGTCAGCGACCCCGGACGCGGCACCACCTTGCGCAGACAGAGCCCTCCGGGCAGAGACGCAGAATCCCCCTTCACGCTGTTATCCCACCCAAAATATCCCCCCAGTGCCGGTATCGCCTCCCGCACCCTTGCTTCGCTATAGACGCTATGCCGGAATTTAAGGCTGCTGAAAAACGACTGAAAAGGATTCAAGGCAAGGGCCGCCTGGTAGTCACTGCCCAGGGTAAAGGCATCGCTCCACCGCAAGGGATACTGACCGACCCGCCCAAAAACACCTAGCCCCAGTAGTAAAAAAGCTACAACCCACCAGCCGATTCTCCCCTTTCGCGTAACCGGCCCCGTCCCGGACCGCTGGATAGACCCAAACAAAGCCTTTAGCCCCTTCCGGACCAGCCAAACCCCGACGATCAGCAGCAGCAGCATCCGCATCACCGGATAGGTCTGCCAGACCATGCTGGCAGAGATACCCGCATCGGTCAGATAATTCAATACGCTGGCATTCAGCCGTTGAGAAAGATAGCTATAGTGGGCGAAGTCGACCGAATAAAAGAAAAGGACCAGGAACGCTGCCAGACCGAGCAGCCCCAGCGCCCATTTTCTGCCGATCTTATGGCGAAAAGGATCCAGGAAAGGCACCAACCCCGTCAGTAAGATAAGCAGCTCCAAAATCCCTACATATCGCAAATCATAGCGTATCCCCAGGAGAAAAGACGAAAAGACAGCTCCGAAAGAATGCCCCTGCCTGCTAAATGAGAAAAACAAAGCAAGGCGTAATAAGCTCATGATCAACAAAAAAATAATGCCTGTTGAAAAAACCAAACGCACCGTTTTTGGTATATTTGGTAAATTTGTTGCCGGTCTGTTTGACATGTCCGAGAGTCCAGGTAAAGTTGAAAAATTTCTCAAAACGGGCATAAAAATAGATCAATTATATTGAAACCATGACTTTACTCGATTCCGGGTCGCCTCCGGGCATTTTACACGGTATCTTACAGGGTGATTTTTGGCTCTTTTCCCGGATCAACCAGGATTGGACGAATTCCTTCCTGGACCGCCTTTTCCTCTTTCTCCGCGAATCTGAACTATGGGTTCCGTTTTATCTTTTTTTACTCGTCTTTATAACACTGAATTTTCGAAAAAAGGGCTGGTGGTGGGCCTGCTATTTAGGAATGACCGCCATCATCGGGGACCTGGTCAGCAGCAATCTGATCAAGAATCACCTCGTCTGGCGCACCCGCCCCTGCAATGAGCCTCTGCTGGCAGACTCGGTCCGCTTCATTGCCAACTACTGCCCGCAAAGCTCTAGCTTTACGTCATCCCACGCCTGCAATCATTTTGCGATGGCGTTCTTTATCTACCGTACCCTGCGGCATACCAGTCCCTGGTGGGCGCTCGTATTCGTCTGGGCCTTCCTGATCTCCTACGCACAAGTATATGTCGGCGTACATTTTCCGCTCGACGTTACCGGCGGCGGCCTGGTAGGCGCTTTTATCGGCTGGCAGATCAGCCGTTTGTTTAAGCTGCAATTAGGCACTCTTCATTTACAACCCTATAATACATCCCATGCTTGAGATGATCATTTTATTGTTGCTGATTTTTCTAAACGGGTTGTTTGTGATGGCTGAGATAGCCCTCGTGTCGGCACGCAAGAGCCGCCTCGAGAACCTGGCTGAAAACGGAGACGACCGGGCGCGAAGGGCGCTTAAGCTTGCCGAAAACCCAGAGCTGTTCCTGTCCACCGCACAAATAGGTATTACCCTGATCGCCATCCTGACCGGTTTTTACTCCGGCGAGAAATTCAGCGCCCAGCTTCAACCTTATTTGGAACAGGTCCCCTTCCTGCGTCACTACGCGGCCAATCTCTCCACGGCCCTTATCCTCGTCATCGTTACCCTCCTGTCCATCATCTTTGGAGAGCTCATCCCCAAACGTATCGGACTCCTGCGGGCCGAACAAATCGCCCGCCTCGTGGCCGGCCCCGTCCGGACCCTCTCCCTGATCACCTACCCCATCGTGTGGCTGCTCAATAAAACCAGCAATCTCTTCTTTAGCATCGTCAACCTAAAACCTTCTTCCGACAGCGCCGTTACCGAAGACGAGATAAAAGCCATCATCAACGAAGGTACCGAGCAAGGCGCCATCGACGAGGCCGAGCAGGAAATCATCGAACGCGTCTTCCACCTCGGGGACCGCAATATAACCTCGCTGATGACCCACCGCAGCGACATCATCTGGTTCGACCTCAACGACAACGAAGAAACGATCAAGGAAAAGATCATTCGCGAACCGCATTCGGTCTATCCCATCTGCGACGGAGAAATCGATCATATCAAGGGCGTCGTATCTATCAAGGACCTCTATGTCACCGACGATACGGTCCTGTTCAAGGATATCATGTCCCCGCCCCTCTTCGTCCCGGAGAACAATACGGCCTATATGGTCCTGGAAAAGTTCAAGCAATCGAAGATCCACTGCTGCTTCATTGTCGACGAATACGGCAGCCTCCTGGGCCTCATTACCCTCAATGATATCCTGGAAGCCATCATCGGCGGCGAAATCACCCAGCCCGACGTAGCCGACTACGAGATCAAGAAACGGGACGACGGCGGCTGGCTGGTCGACGCCCAGATTCCCTTCTACGACTTCCTATCGCACTTCCATAAAACGGAATGGATGAATGAAGGCGACCACGACTTCGATACCCTGGCGGGCTTTATCCTAAACCGCCTGGAGCATATCCCCAGCAGCGGAGAAAAACTGGAATGGCGGGGCTTCACCTTCGAAATTATCGACATGGATGCCCAACGCATCGACAAGGTGCTGGTCAACACCTCCGAGAAATTGGAAAAAGAGATAGAGGAGGAAGAAGAAGAGTAGGCTCCCCCCGTTTATCAGTACTGAAAGCTGGCATTCGCGTCCGGATAGTCGAGCCGTGTGCTCTTACGCTGCCCGCCTACCGTCACATGCATGATATTGATCTGCTGGTTGAACGTCTCATAAAGCAGGTCATTCACCGCATCCAGTCTTTTCACGGCCGCCACGTCATTGACCTGAAAATACGTCCAGGTCCCATCCGCTTCCTTCTCGCTCCCCACATAATGCAGGCTGACCGCCTTCCCATCCACCTTCAACCGCAAATGCCGCTGGATATAGTCGTCGATCATTTTGTCGTTCGCCGCCTTATCCCTGGCGCTGGACAGGTCCACCTTCACCTTGGTCAGCTTCTCCAGCGCCGCCTCGAAGTCATTCGTAAAGATCTTACAGCTGATTTCCAGCGTCCTGTCCTTGGCATTGTGGTTGATCTCCGTCACCGTGATATAGAGAGGGTGAGGCGCCGGCGTCCAGGCGACTAAAACCAGCGCTAAAAGAGTGGTCGAAAACCATTTAAATAGGGATGCAGCCATTTAAAAGATAAATTTTTCCAGCCCAAAAGTCTGAATAATTTTACAAACACCAACAGCTTATGCAGGATTTGGGCCGATCATTTCGTCTTTTTCATCGGCCGGCCCGAATCTCGCGGGCATAAACCATTTTAGCAGTGCTCGATTTTGCACTTTACTTTAATATCGGCATACATCATATCCTGACCTGGGAAGCCATGGATCACATCCTCTTCGTGGCCGCCCTTTGCCTGCGCTACCTGGTGAAAGACTGGCGAAAGGTCATCGTCCTGGTCACCGCCTTCACCATCGGCCATTCCGTCACCCTCGCCCTGAGCGCCCTTGGCATAGTGAGCTTCTCCACCCGGTGGATCGAATTTCTAATCCCCCTGACCATCGTAGCCACGGCTATAAACAACCTGATTCAACGGAATAATACGGTCGAGCACCCTTCCCGGCTCCCCCTGATCTATTTCTTTGCGCTCTTCTTCGGCATGATCCACGGCCTCGCCTTTGCAGGCAGCCTGCTCAGTCTCGTCGGCAAAGAGGGCATCCTCGTCCCGCTGCTGGCCTTCAACCTGGGCATCGAAACCGCTCAATTGTTAGTCGTGGCGATAATTCTGGCGATTTCCTTTATTTTCGTACAGCTGATGAAAATCCGCAGGCTTTGGTGGATCAGGAGCATCTCCCTATTGGTGCTGCTAGCCTCACTAAAGATGGCGTTCGACCGTTGGCCTTAGCAATTATTTGTCTACCATAAATAATCACACAAGTCATCACACATGAAAAAACAACTGCTTATTCTTTTGAGTTTCTGCTCCGCAGGCACACTGCTGGCACAGAACATTCAAAACAACCCCACCTCCAACCACGGCAATAAGTTCGAGGGACTGGGAACCATTTTACCGACGCCGAACGAATATCGTACGGCCAGCGGCGCACCAGGCCCCAAATACTGGCAGCAGCGCGCCGACTACGACATCACCTGTAACCTCGACGAGGACAAGCTGCTCCTCACGGGTTCGGAAACCATCACTTATTCCAACAACTCCCCCGACGAGCTGACCTATCTCTGGCTTCAGCTGGACGAGAACGAGCACAACTCGAAGAATAATGCTAACTACCAGGACGGCGGCACTATGCAAAAAGTCGTCAGCGACCAACTCCTCGAACGCCTGTCCCGCAACGGCGAAGCCAATGACTATGGCGATAACATCACCAAGATCACCGACGCACTCGGCAAGTCCCTGCGCTATACCATCAACAAGACGATGATGCGGGTCGAGCTGCCCACGGTATTGAAACCCGGTCAGAAATTTATCTTCAAGATCGACTGGAACTATCGCGTATCCGACCGCACCAAGCTCGGCGGCCGCGGCGGCTACGAATTCTTCCCCGAAGACGGCAACTACCTCTTTACAATGACCCAATGGTATCCCCGTCTTTGCGTATACAGCGACTTCCAGGGCTGGCAGAACAACCAGTTCACCGGCCGTGGGGAATTTGCGCTCACCTTCGGTAATTTCAAGGTGGCGATGACCGTTCCCGCAGACCACGTCATCGGCGCTACCGGCGAATGCCAGAACTACCAGACCGTGCTGACGCCGGCACAGTTTGGCCGCTGGCAAAAAGCCCAGACTTCCAAGGAGCCCGTCGAAGTCGTCACTCTCGACGAAGCCAAGGCTTCCGAAGTCAAAAAGAACAAGGCTAAGAAGACCTGGATCTTCAAAGCCGACAACGTCCGCGACTTCGCCTGGGGCTCTTCCCGCAAATTCGTGATGGACGCCATGCCCGCCTACGTTGAAGGCAAAAAGGTAATGTGCATGAGCTACTACGGAAAAGAAGCGTATAACCTGTACCGCCGCTTCTCCACCAAGGCCGTCGCCCACACCATAAAAACCTATTCGCACTTTACGATTCCCTTCCCCTACCCCGTCGCTCAGAGCGTCGAGGCATCCAACGGGATGGAATATCCGATGATCTGCTTCAACTACGGACGCACCGAAAAAGACGGCTCCTATAGCGAAGCGACCAAATACGGGATGCTCGGCGTCGTCATCCACGAGGTGGGGCATAACTTCTTCCCCATGATCATCAACAGCGACGAACGCCAGTGGACCTGGATGGATGAAGGCCTCAACTCCTTCGTCGAATACCTCACCGAAGAGCTCTGGGATAACAAATTCCCCGTTCGCGGCAAAGGTCCCGGCTGGGCCATCGTCGACTACATGAAGCTCCCCAAAGATCAGCTGGAGCCCATCATGACCAACTCCGAAAACATTGTCAACTTTGGCCCCAACGCTTACTCCAAGCCCGCTACCGCCCTCAACATCCTCCGGGAAACCGTCATGGGCCGCGAGCTGTTCGACTACTCGTTTAAGGAATACGCACGCCGCTGGGCCTTCAAGCACCCCACACCCGCCGACCTGTTCCGCACCATGAACGACGCCAGCGCGGAAAACCTCGATTGGTACTGGCGTGGCTGGTTCTATGGCATCGAGCCCGTGGACCTTTCGCTCGACAGCGTAAAGCACCTCGTCGCCGACCTCGACCACGGCCCCGCCAAAGTCGACACCACCGTCATGAGGAACATCGACCGCCCCTTCCCTACCGGCCGCTATCCCACGGACGTCTCCAAGGATCGCAACCGCGCCGACAAGAACATCACCTTTGCGGCCGAAGCCGATACAGCTCTCCAGGATTTCTATTACAAGTATACCCGGGGGACCATTCCCTATGACACGGCCAAATACGCCGTACACACCATCCAGTTCGACGAACCGCTGGACGACGCCACCAAGGCCAGGATCAAGTCCAAACAATTCTACGAACTCCAGTTCAGCAATAAAGGCGGCCTCGTAATGCCCATCATCATCGAATGGACCTACAAGGACGGAAGCAAGGAAATCGAGCGCATCCCCGCCCAGGTATGGCGTAAGAACGAAGGCCACCTGACCAAGCTCTTCGTAAAAGACAAGGAAGTCGAAAGCATCAAGCTCGACCCCAATCGCGAAACCGCCGACATCGACGAGACCAACAATAGCTGGCCTACCGTCAAAACGGAAAGCAAGTTTGAGGTCTTCAAGGCCAAACAGCTCGGTCCCCGCGCCATTCCACAATCCAACAACCCCATGCAGCTGACCGGCAAGGATAAAAAAGCATTCTAGCCCAAGCGCTCTATCGCATAAAAAAAGGCCCGGAATAAATCCGGGCCTTTTGCATTTAATTTTTGATTTTATACTCTGTGCGAGGCGCAGTCAGGATGCAAGGGATTTACTACCAGCTCCTGTCTTTTCATTTCAATCAAAACATCCATTGCCTCCATAGGAATAGATCCCAGCAATGGTTCACTACTGCCGGGCAGCACAATTGCGCTGCAGGTAGCCCTGCGATTAGCAAATCTCACCTCGACCGGTCCCACTACGTCGCATTCCACTATCGTCCCATCTGCAAGCACAGAAGGTTCTTTGTACTGAAACGGAAGGTCCAGATAAGCCTGAATGTTCTCATTGATCGCAAGCATGTAAGAGCCGCTGTCTACCAGCATGGTGACCCTGGTTCTCCTGATGTCCTCCTCGCCAATCATATAGCGGTGGGCAAGCACCACATCCTCGCCACTGATAAGCTCGATTTCGGCATAAACGCATCCCATAAAATTCTTTTTTTGAATCATAAAAATTGTTTTACTTACCCTTTCGCACAGTTGCGTTTTCAGGCCCTAAAACAAATTTATCATTTCCATTATATCGACAAAATAAACTTATGAAGCTTCTCATCTCCGTCCTCCTCTCCATCCTTACCTTCAGCACCTACGCCGCCAGGGTAGATACCATCCTCGTCCACAGCACCATCATGAATAAAAACGTCAAATGCGTCGTCATACAGCCGACCACCAATACGACCTCGAACCTCCCCGTCATATACCTTCTTCACGGACACAGCGGCAGCTACGCCCAATGGCCAACCACGGCGCCCCAGCTATCACAGAAAGCCGACCAGCTCGGCCTTATTTTCGTCTCTCCCGACGGCGGCTACGACAGCTGGTATTTCGACAGCCCCGTCGACTCCACCGTCCGGTATGAAACGTTTATGACCAAAGAGCTCCTCCCCTATATCGACAGCCACTATCCCACTATCGCCGATCGCGCCCATCGCGCCATCACCGGTCTCAGCATGGGAGGTCACGGAGCCCTCTTCCTCTCCATCCGCCACAAAGACCTCTTCGGCGCAGCCGGAGCCACGAGCGGCGGAGTCGACTTTCGCCCTTTTCCCAATAGCTGGAACATCAAAAAAGACCTGGGAACGATTACCGAACATCCCGAATACTGGGATGCCTATACCGTAGTCACTGCCGTCGATCAGCTTCAAAATGGAGAGCTAAAGCTGATCATCGATTGCGGAACCAGCGACTTCTTCCTGACGGTCAATCGCCAGCTGCATCAAAAATTATTAGAGAAAAAGATCGATCACGACTATATCGAACGCCCGGGCGGGCACAATGGAGCCTATTGGAGAAACAGCATCGACTATCAGATCCTGTTCTTCTGGAAATTCTTTCAGAAGCTTTCCTAAGCAGGCCGGCCGGCGCGGCCTAATAAGTAGAGCCCGTCTGTACCTTCACCTTCTTCTTGCCCGTCTTCTTCTCGAAGTCCAGCACTTCCTTGGGCTTTGTCGCCGTCTTGTCCCCACCTGCTGAAGCCGCAGCCTTCTGTGGTGCGCCGCCGCGCTTCTCCAGCTTACCCAGCGTATACACTTCTTCATGCGAAATCATTCCCGTAGACGGGTCATAGACCTTCCAGGTGCCGTCCTTGATCGCAACCCCTTCATTCTTGACCACTACCGTCTTGTATTTATCCAGGTGATCGATGTCTTCGACAGTAAGCGTATCGTAGTCCTTATCGGGATTCAGCGCACGCCAGCTCTCCTCGCGTAGCAGCGTGCCGTTCATGCCAAAGTATTGACAGACCCCGTCCTTATTCCCCCACTTGTAAAACTCGACCCCGGTCAGGTCCCCACCGAGGTTGTAAAGCCGCCAGGTGCCCTCTTTCCGATTGTTCTTATAGACACCCTCTTCTTCATACCCGGGCTCGCCCCTAACCTCATCGAAATGGTTCACCCAACGCCCCTGCTTTCTATCCTGCTTATCTATACAGTTCAGCGTATCCCCCTTTGGACTGAGCGTATAGTCTTTCCACTGGGAAAACCCTTGCAAACCAACCAGTTGCAGCACCATCAGCATCGTAAGTAAATGTAGTTGACGCATATACTAAAATTAACGAAAATCATTCCAATTTATGATGGGCCCTCTATATTTGCATACTTAACTGACTAACATGAAAATATACATAGGTCTTATTCTTTTGTTCATAAATCTGAATCTCCAGGCTCAGCAAAAAGCACCACCACCTGCCGCGGCCATCCCCGTACCCACGACCATTCCCCAAATAAAGGCCGAGCTGGAGAAATCCCCCAATCCGCTCCTCTACACCAAACAAATTCTAAAAAAGCGTTTCAAGATCGACACCATCGTCGTCACCCGGACCAAGCTCTTCAGCAGCCTCGCCGACAGCCTGGCTTATCATGGCAAGGAGAAGAAGGTCTACGGCCCCTACGGCTCCAAAGACAACCGCTTCCTTGTACAGCTCCTCATGAAGGCCCCCAATCAATTCTTCCACGTCAACCAGATCTTTATCGATACCTCTCTCTTCAGCCGCCGCAGGGCAGACTCGCTGGGTAACGTAATCATAGAAAAAATCAGGAGCGGCGCCTCTACTTTCGAGGAAATGGCGGCTACCTATTCAATGGGAGGGGAAGGAAGCACCAAAGGAGACCTTGGCTGGATCGCGCGCGGCGTAATGCTTCCACAGATGGAGCATGAGGTCATCAATCATAAAAAAGGAGAAGTATTCAAGATGTGGAGCTCCAACGGACTACATATCCTCCGTAAGGCCGAAGACCCAAAACAGGACACCGGTTTCGCCCTGATGATGCAGGTATTTCTATAAAAACCACCTTACCGCCAGCTCATACCCTTTCAGGCCCAATCCCGCAATCGTCCCCTTCGCCTTGGCCGAAACGTGCGACAAACGCCGGAATTCCTCCCGCGCATGTACATTACTGATATGAACTTCGATGACCGGTGTTTTGATCGCCGCAATCGCATCCCCGATCGCCACCGAAGTATGCGTGTATCCGCCCGGATTGATGATGATCCCATCTGCGGTAAATCCAACCCGCTGCAGCTCGTTGATCAGCTCACCCTCCACATTGCTCTGAAAATAGCTGAATTCGACATCCGGAAACTTTCCCCGCAATTCACCATAATACTGCTCGAAAGTCTGACTACCGTAGACTTCCGGCTCCCGTGTACCGAGGAGATTCAGGTTGGGACCGTTGATGATGGCTATAGTCATAGTTAGTTGTGTTGCTTGATCAGCCCGATAAATTCATCGAACAGATACCGGCTATCGTGCGGGCCGGGCGTGGACTCCGGGTGATATTGGACCGAGAAAGCCGGCCGGTCTTTCAACCGGATGCCTTCGATGGAATTATCATTCAGGTTGACGTGCGTCACTTCTATATTGCTCGCCTTCTTGACCGCCTCGGGGTCTACGCCAAAGCCATGGTTCTGGGTCGTGATCTCGCAGCGGCCCGTTACCAGGTTCTTGACCGGATGGTTCAATCCCCGGTGTCCATGGTGCATTTTAAAGGTGGGAATATCGTTGGCCAGGGCCAGCAGCTGGTGCCCCAGGCAGATGCCGAATAAAGGCTTTTTCTCTTTCAGGATCTCTTTTACCACCGGGATGGCATAGTCCATCGGAGCGGGGTCGCCAGGGCCGTTGGAGAGGAAATAGCCGCTCGGCGCAAACTCCTTCAGACGAGCCAGCGGTGTCTTCGCCGGGAATACTTTTACATATGCCCCACGGTCGACCATGCATTGCAGGATGTGTTTCTTCACGCCAAAATCCAGAACCGCCACCCGGACCGGAGAATTGGGGTCTCCAAGCTCATACTCTTTCTGCGTGCTTACCACCGAAGCCAGCTCCAGTCCATCCATATTCGGCGTATTGCTCAATACGGCCCGCAGCTCGTCGACATTGGTGATCTCGGAAGAGATGACGCAGTTCATCGCTCCCTTTACCCGTACGTGCGCGACAAGCGCCCGGGTATCGACCCCTTCGATACAAACGATATTGTTGGCCTTCAGGTACTCGTCGAGCGACCCCTTGGCCTGCAGACGGGAAAACTGCTCTTCCAGGTTACGGGAAATAAGCCCCCTGATCTTGACACCGCCCGACTCTACGTCGCTGTCCTTGACCCCATAATTACCGATATGCACACTATTCATAATCAGCACCTGGCCGTAGTAGCTGGGGTCGGTAAAGACCTCCTGGTACCCAGTCATTCCGGTGTTAAAACAAATCTCGCCAGAAGTAGTACCCTTCTTGCCAAAAGCAAAACCATGATGAACAGTGCCATCTTCCAGTAAAAGGATGGCCGGTGCGGGAGAATTCGAGTGGGACATTTGCAACGAAAAATTTTGCGAAATTACCGAAAAAAAATTAACCCGGGCACACAAAATGTCCGGGCTAATTTTTTTTCAATAATGTCCTGAATTGCTTCGCATTCAGGAGAAGACCCGACATAGCCGGGTCTTTTTTATTTCTTATCCACCAAGTTTTACTCGGCAGCCTTTTCTTCTGTCTTAGCAGGAGCTTCAGCGGCTTCCTCAGCAGCCTTTTTCTTGCTGCCGCCAGCACGACGAGTCCTCTTAGCCGTAGCTTCCTTAACTTCACCCTTCCCCTTACCGTAAATCTCGTTGAAGTCAACCAGCTCGATCAGCGCGGTCTCAGCATTGTCACCAACACGAGCTCCAAGCTTGATGATACGGGTGTAACCACCGGGACGGCCAGCCACCTTCGTAGCGATAGTGCCAAACAGCTCGGTAACGGCTTCTTTATCTTGCAGGTAGCTAAATACTACCCGGCGCTGGTGCGTAGTGTTGTCCTTACCCTTGGTAATCAGGGGCTCGATATACGTACGCAGGGCCTTTGCCTTTGCTAAAGTAGTAACGATACGCTTGTGCGTGATCAGCTGAATGGCCAGGTTGCTCAGCAACGCCTTGCGGTGAGCGGTTTTACGGCCTAGATTGTTGATTTTGTCTCCGTGACGCATGACTGTTAAATTTAAACCCTACACCGTGTCAGGAATTGTAAGGCTGTATTAAAAAAAATGACCGACCCCAAAATAATTAGATTCGGGGCCGGTCGTGAAAAAAATTACTTATTCATCATCCACCTTCAGCTTGCCGAGGTCCATACCGAAGTGCAGGCCTCTTTCGCCGAGCACCTGCTCGATCTCAGCCAGGGACTTCTGACCGAAGTTGCGGAACTTCATCAGGTCTTCCTGCTCGTAAGTCACCAGCTCGCTAAGGCTATTGATCTTGGCGGCTTTCAGACAGTTGAAGGCGCGGACAGAGAGGTCCAGATCTTCCAGCGGAGTCTTCAGTATCTTCCGCAGCTGTAAGGTCTGCTCGTCTACCAAGTCTTCCTTCTTCTCTTCCTTATTGTCGAAAGTGATGTTTTCGTCGGTGATGATCATCAGGTGCTGAATCAGGATCCGGGATGCCTGCTTGACAGCTTCTTCCGGATGGATGGTACCGTCCGTAGAGACTTCCATGATCAGCTTTTCAAAGTCCGTACGTTGTTCCACACGAGTATTTTCGATGGAGTACTTTACGTTCTTGATAGGCGTGAATATAGCATCGGTCGGGATATAGCCGAACGCAGCATCTTTAGGCTTGTTGTCTTCTGCAGGAACATAACCGCGGCCTTTACCGATAGTGATCTCGATATCCAGCTTTGCAGAAGAATCCAGGGTACAGATAAGCAGGCTGGGGTTCATGACCTCGAAGCTGGGAGTTGCTTCACCCAGGGTTCCGGCCGTGAATTCAGTCCTATTCTTCAGGCTCAATGTGATCTTTTCCTGAGCTACTTCGTGTTCAACCTTCTTCTTAAACCGTACTTGCTTCAGGTTAAGGATAATTTCCACCACGTCTTCAGTAACGCCTTTCAGGGTAGCGAACTCATGATCAGCGCCTTCAATCTTGACCCCAATGATCGCGTATCCTTCGAGGGAGCTGAGCAATACTCTGCGAAGAGCATTACCGATGGTGACACCATACCCCGGCTCTAAAGGACGAAACTCGAATTGAGCTTCAAAATCAGTCGCCTTTTGAAGAATGATCTTGTCTGGTTTCTGGAAATTTAAAATGGCCATATTTAAATTTACGATTTAACTTTTTGAACCTCCGATGCCCCAGCCAGCGGCAGGGGGCATCTTCAGAAATTACTTGGAATACAATTCAACAATCAATTGCTCCTTAATGTTCTCAGGAACGCTTTCACGCTCAGGATAAGCGATAAAAGTACCCTTGAACTCAGCTTCGGAGTAATCAAGCCAGTTGAATTTGGCATTCTTTCCACGAATCTGGCTGGTAATGCCGGTATTTCCTTGTGTGCTTTCCTTCAGGCTGATGATATCGCCTGCACGCAGCTGGAAAGAAGGCACATTCACCACCTCTCCGTTAACAGTAATATGCTTGTGCGTAACCAGCTGACGGGCAGCAGGACGGGAAGGAGCGATGCCCAGACGATAAACGGTGTTGTCCAGACGAGCTTCCAGAAGCTTGATCAGGTTTTCACCCGTAACGCCTTTACGACGAACGGCTTCTTCGAAAGTCTTGCGGAACTGACGCTCCAGCACACCGTAGGTATACTTGGCCTTTTGCTTTTCTTTCAGCTGCAGCGCATACTCTCCGGGAGCCTTACGCTTCTTGTTGCCACCGTGCTGGCCGGGAGGATTGCTGTTCTTCGTTAAATACTTGCCATTGCCTAAGATAGGCTCGCCGAAAATGCGGGAAATTCTGGTCTTTGGACCTGTGTAACGTGCCATAAAATGTTTGTTAGATTTTTGAGTTCCCGGCCACGATTATAAAAAATCTTAAAATTGAATCGTGACCAGCTTTTAAAATATATGAAGTACCGCGAACGAGGTCCGCGGTACAAAATAACTATACACGACGCTTCTTGGGAGGACGGCAGCCATTGTGGGGCAGCGGAGTCACATCCTTGATCATCACTACTTCGATACCGCTGTTGGCCAACGCACGGATAGCGCTCTCACGACCCGAACCAGGACCCTTTACGTATACGTCGACCTTCTTCAGACCGGCGTCGATAGCCGTCTTTGCCGCGTCGGAAGAAGCCATCTGAGCAGCATAGGGAGTATTCTTCTTGCTACCCTTGAAACCCATCTTACCAGCGCTGCTCCAGGAGATAACCTGGCCGTTCTTGTTCGTGAGGCTGATGATGATGTTGTTGAAGCTGGCTACGATATGCGCGTCGCCATAAACATCTACTTTTACAATCCTTTTTTTAGCAGCGGCTTTCGCGCTGTTTGCTTGTGCTTTTGCCATACTCTTTAAATAGGTAATCTTTTTAAATAAATCACCCGGACTCTAGGCCCGGACCAAACCAGCTCTCCACCTGCACCAGGGTATCCGACGCTGATCTGAAAATAGTGCATAAATATGTAAACGAAAGCCAATTCCCCCATACAGAGGAACCGGCTTCCGAAAAGAACTATTTCTTAGCGACCTTCTTCTTACCAGCCACCGTCTTACGCTTCCCTTTACGGGTACGGCTGTTGGTACGGGTACGCTGGCCACGAACCGGCAGACCCTTACGGTGACGCAGACCCCGGTAGCAGGCGATATCCAGCAAACGCTTGATATTCATCTGCACTTCCGAACGAAGCGCACCTTCAACCTTGAACTCATTGGTAATGATATTACGAATAGCATTCAGCTCCTCGTCATTCCACTGATTCACTTTCTTATCGAAATCAATACCTGCCTGAGTCAGGATGTACTGAGCGGTAGCACGGCCAATACCGAAGATATAGGTAAGTCCGATCTCCCCTCTTTTATTTTTTGGTAAGTCTACACCGGCAATACGAGCCATATTCTATTTTTAAATTTTAAGTCTTTTTTTTGCCTTCGGGCTTATTAAAAATTTAAGCCCTTCGGCAAAAATCATTAATGATGGCCTTCGGCCAATGGACCTGTGGCCCATTTTGATTAACCTTGACGCTGCTTGAAGCGAGGGTTCTTCTTGTTGATAACATACAGCTTGCCCTTTCTCCGCACGATCTTGCAATCAGCGCTGCGCTTTTTAATGGATGCACGAACTTTCATGATAACAATTATTATATTATTTATATCTAAATATAATTCTACCCCTCGTCAAATCGTACGGACTCATCTCCACTCCAACCTTATCTCCAGGCAAAATCCTGATATAGTTCATCCTCATTTTCCCCGAGATGGTCGCCAATATTTCGTGCCCATTTTCCAACTTCACCTTGAACATTGCATTGGATAGAGCCTCCAGAATGATACCATCTTGTTTAATGAGTGCTTGTTTCGCCATACAGTTTTTGGGAGCGCAAAGATAGGAATTAATTGAATTACATCAAAAAATAGCTAAAATATAATTTTTACCAGGGGCTCCACCCCGGTAAAAATCGTGAAAAAATAACCCTTCCAGCTAAAATCATCCTAGTAAGGCTGACCCGCACGCGCCAGATCGATCTTCGTCATCTGGTGGTAATGATTTTGTAACGCATGAACACTCAACGGCTGGGTAATATGCCGCCGGTCTTCCCGATACCACATCTCAAAATGGGAAAAATCCCCATCCCGAGACAACAGGATACGAAACGGTCCCTTCAAATATTTCACTTCTCCACTCGCAAATGCCTGTTTTTCAAAGCCAAACTGCGTCAATTGGCTTTCATCCAGCGGTATGGAATACAAGTCTTTCGGACTGTACCAGAAGTCCTGCTCTCCCGTCTGCACATTCACTTCCTTGTCTTCCCTGTTCAATTCGATAATCTCTCCCTCTTTCCGCTGGCCTTCATATTCAGCCAGTACAATATCGCCGACTCGTAATTCATGAAACTGGATCATATGGCATCGTTTTAAATTGTTATTTCCGAATATACGAGATTTCAAGCGATCGGGCAAAGGTAAAACTTTCAGATAACAACCCCGAACCCAAACTGCAGTCCCGGCTAATCGATCTTCACCCCCTCCAAACGCCGGTTGATCTCCGCAATCTCCCCGGCGCTCAGCTTCAACCGGATAGCCGCCGCATTCTGGATCGCCTGTCTCGCATCCCTCGCACCTACCAGCGCAATCGTAATGCCAGGCTGCTCCAGGGTCCACCTGATCACCAGCTGGGCCAAACTCACCCCCTTATCGGCCGCCAAAGGCCGCAGACCATCCAAAAAGGCATTGATCCGCTCCAAATTCACCCCGGTAAAATATTTGCTTTCCCCCCGGTTGTCCCCTTCGTTAAAGGTATACCCCTCCTTGATTTTACCCGTCAATACCCCTCTTTGCAAAGGACTATAAGCCAAAATCGCCTTCTTGTGCTCTATACAATAGGGCACCAGCTCCTTCTCGATATCCCTCCTCACCATACTATACGGCACCTGGTTGCTCGCCAGCTTCACCGTCTTCTCCGCTTCGATCATCTGCGCCTTGTCATAGTTGGACACCCCGACAGCCCGCACCTTCCCCGACTTGACCAGCTCCGCCAGCGCCTCCATCGTCTCGGAAATCGGCGTCGTCACATCCGGCCAGTGCTGCTGATAAAGGTCGATATAATCTGTTTTCAGCCTCCGCAGGCTGTCTTCGCATTCCTTTATTATGCTTTCCTTTCCCGCATATTTATAGATGTCCAGCGGCTTCCCGTCATTATCCTTGCTCTTGAACGCAAAATCCCCCTTCGCCAAATCCCAGCGCATCCCGAATTTCGTCATGATCTGCACTTTGTCCCTCGGAATCCCCTGCAACGCCTCTCCTACGATCTCCTCGCTCAACCCCTGCCCATAGACCGCCGCCGTATCAATCGACGTCACTCCTTGCTCATAAGAGACCCGGATAGCCTCCACGGCATCCTTTCGCTCCGTTCCGCCCCACATCCATCCCCCGATCGCCCAGGCGCCGAAGGTTATCGCCGATGCTTTCACATCCGATTCTCCTAATTGTCTGTATTCCATAAAGTTGTTGTTTTAATAGTTACAAAAATAAAGCCCTGGCAAACGAAGCGTCTGCCAGGGCCCAATAATTTTAATCTGAGTAAGCCCTAATTTACCTTCTTCCCTCCCGCATAGGTATTCACCACCTTCGTCGCCAACACCTCCGTCACAGGAACCGCCATCAAATCCTTATCCAGAATAATAAAGTCCGCCTTCTTCCCCTTCTCCAGGCTCCCGATCTCCTTCTCCAGGCAGTCTGCCCTGGCCGCCCAAATCGTCATCCCCCGAATCGCCTCCTCCCGGCTCAAAGCATTTTCCGCCTGAAACCCGCCTTGCGGATATCCCTTTGCATCCACCCGGAACACCGCAGCCAAAAAGGTTTTGAACGGGCTGATGTCTTCTACCGGAAAATCCGTCCCGAGCGGCAGCCAGCCATTCTGCTGCAAAAGCTGCTTGAACGCATATGCCCCTTTCAGCCGCTCAGGCCCCAGCCGCTCCCCCGCCCAATACATGTCGCTCGTGGCGTGCGTCGGCTGCACCGAAGGTATCACCGAGGTCTTACCAAAAAGATCAAAGTCCGCCTTGTCGATGACCTGCGCATGCTCGATCCGCCAGCGCTTGTCATTCTTCTCTTTGAGGTATTTGTTGTAGATCTGCAGGATGACCCGGTTGGCCGAATCCCCGATCGCATGCGTGCACAGCTGAAAATCCGTACCGACGAGCATCTTTGCCAAAGAATCGAAATGCGGCGGATCGCTTAGCAAAAACCCCCGCTCGCCAGGCCTGTCGCTATAGGGTTGTATAAGCCTCGCCCCACGGCTGCCCAGCGCCCCATCCGCATAGGCCTTTACGCCCTTGACATAGAGCAAATCCGTCTTGTATGGCCCCCGTGGGATATAATAGGATAGATTGTCCGCCCGGTCGCTCAACATCACGTATACCCGCATCTTTAGCTTCCCCGCCTTCTGCAGGGAATCCACCTTTTCTATATCGCTTCTGTCCAAGCCACAGTCGGTTACCGTCGTCAACCCCTGGGCAAAACATTTTTTCTGCCCCTCATCGATCATCCGCTCGAAAGCCGCCGCCGTCGGCTCAGGAACTTTCGAACCGACAAGCCGCTGCGCATTGTCGATCAGGATCCCCGTCAGCTTCCCATTCTTCGTCTCTACCTTTCCTCCATCTATTGCCTGCCCCGGCTTCACCCCCGCCAGCTCCAACGCCTTGGCATTCGCAATCAGCGCATGCCCATCCACCCTCCCCAACATCACCGGCGTGGACGGAAACAGCTTGTTCAATAAAGTATTGTCTGGAAATTCCTTTCCCGGAAACTTATTCTGATCCCAGCCCCGACCCAATATCCAGGGCTGATCCTGATGCGCATCCGCAAATTGCTTGACCCGTTGCACGACTTCCTCCCAGCTCGCACTCCCATATAAAGCAGCGGTAAATAAAGACTGGCCATATCGGACAAAGTGGGCGTGAGCATCGATAAAGCCCGGGTAGACCGCCTTACCTCCCGCATCCACTACCTCCGGCGCATTGTACCCGCCATCGATCTCCTCATCCGTCCCTACCGCCATCACCTTCCCATCCTTGACGGCCAAAGCCTGAGCGACGCTAAAAGCGCTGTCCACGGTATAGACCTTTCCGTGATGAACGATCAGGTCGGCGTCTTGCTTTGGAGAATGACAAGAAAGGATAGACAGGCCCAGAAGAGAGCCCAATAACACACGGACGGGTCGCATAAACAATTAATTTGCGACGAATATAAGGGAAATCCGGGCTCCCCGACCCACGCATCTTAGCCTATTCCGCCCAGCTCATCGTATAGCCTGGATTTTCTATCTCCAGCGCATCCACCGTCAGCATCAAAGGATGAAACGTATCCACCATCACCGCCAGCTCCTTGGTCTCCTTCGCGCCGATACTGCGCTGGACAGCCCCCGGGTGCGGCCCGTGCGGAATGCCGCCGGGATGCAGCGTGATCATCCCCTTGGTGACATTCTTCCGGCTCATAAAGTCCCCATCTACATAATACAGGACTTCATCGCTATCGATATTGCTGTGGTTATAAGGCGCCGGTATCGCTAAAGGATGATAGTCGAATAGCCGCGGACAAAATGAGCAGACGACAAAGTTGTGCCCTTCAAAAGTCTGATGCACCGGCGGCGGCTGATGCACACGGCCCGTGATCGGCTCGAAATCGTGTATGCTGAAGGCAAAAGGATAGCAGCAGCCGTCCCATCCGATCACATCGAACGGATGGTGCCCATAATGAATCCCATACATCCTCCCCTTCTTCTTCGTCTTGATCAGGAAATCCCCGTTCTCATCGATAGTGGTCAGCCGCTGCGGCCCCCGGATATCCCGCTCACAATACGGAGAATGCTCCAGCAGCTGCCCATAAGGGCTCAGGTATTTTTTGGGATAACGAATCGGGCTAAACGATTCGACGATAAATAGCCTATTGTCCGCATCGTTAAACTGTATCTGATAAATAGTCCCTCGAGGCACCACCAGGTAATCCCCATATCCAAAGTCCAAATCCCCATAGAGCGTCTTCAATACCCCGCTGCCCTTATGAATAAAGAGCATTTCATCGGCATCCGCGTTCTTGTAAAAATACCCTTCCATGCTCTTCTGCGGCGCAGCCAGCACGATATGACAGTCGTTATTGACGAGTACCGCCTTCCGGCTCTCCAGGAAATCGGCGGTA
The DNA here is from genome assembly GCA_018267545.1 of Bacteroidota bacterium. Taxonomy (GTDB): domain Bacteria; phylum Bacteroidota; class Bacteroidia; order Chitinophagales; family Chitinophagaceae; genus Puia. The sequence continues at coordinate 20,157 of JAFDYG010000004.1, read as the reverse complement.
GGAGCCACCTTGAAACCTTCGAGGCTTCGATGCTTCAGCATCTTCTCCTCCGCAATTCGGGGCATTGCATCATAAGGCTCGTCCGTCGCAATGATCTCCGTCGGTGGATGAACGTGATAGAGCAAAGTATAGTCGTTTGAAAAGCCTTCGGTAGAAAACAGCTGCTCCGAATAAAGCTCGCCGTTGTCCTTACGGAATTGCGTATGGCGTTTGTGCGGAATTTTTCCTAAAGTATAATAATGTGGCATAGTTGAATCGTTATAGCAAATTTACAAAATCCTCCTACCTTTATAAAAAAACAGGCCGGTGTTCATCCAATATTTAAAGTTGTTCATCATTTGTCTATGCCTAACAGCCTGTCACCAACGCCCTAAGTCCATGAGCTTCTACTACTGGCGGACCACTTTTTCACTGGACAGCCAGGAAATACATACGCTCCGGGACAATACGGTAGACACCCTCTACGTCCGCTATTTCGACGTCGACTGGCCCGCCGCCGACACCGCCCCTACCCCGCTGGCCCCCATCCGCTTCGAAAGCTCACCCGCAGGCTATACCATCATTCCCGTCGTATACATCCGGAACAAGGTCTTTGAAAAGCTTACCCCCGCTGCTCTGCCGGGCTTTACAAATAATGTCCATACTCTCATCCAACGCATCAGCCAATCACAGGCGATCGTCTCCCGCGAAGTCCAATTCGATTGCGACTGGACGGAACGCACAAAAGATACCTATTTCCAATTCCTCCGCACTTACAGAACCCTGTCGAAGCAGGCCCTCTCCTGCACCATCCGGCTCCACCAGGTCAAATATTCCGGTCGCACGGGCATTCCCCCGGTCGACCACGGCATCCTCATGTATTACAATATGGGCGCGATCGATACCAGCAGCCTCTCTTCGATCTACGACAAATCCATCTCCCATCGCTATACACCCTCCCTCCGCAGCTATCCCCTTACCCTGGACCTCGCCCTGCCCGTCTTTACCTGGGGACTAAAAGTCCGCGACGGCAAGGTCGTCCAGCTGCTCGACAAGATGAACACCGGCCTGTTCGACAAAGACAGCTCTTTTCGCCGTCAGTCCCCTAACAGATACACCGCTGCCCAGGGCTGTTTCAAAAGCGGGTATTATTTCCAGGCCGGAGACCAGGTGAAGATAGAATCGGTCTCCGCCGGCGATCTGAAAGAGATCGTCACAGACGTCAACCAACACACCAATCATCATATCCGGAATCTCATTTTCTTCGACCTCGATAGCCAAAACCTTCAATCATATGACAAAGACCTTTTTAAGGAAATACTGGCTCATACTGACTAGCGCCTGCTGCATCAGCACCGCCGTCGTCCTGGCCTGCGCCGACTCGGGAGAATATATGACCTCCAGCTTTACTCCCGAAATATTCGTGGACGAAGCCTACAGTCCCTTTTTCTACTCCGAGCTGTTCTACTACGGCATCGGTCACGACGAAGACCAGCTCATCCGGTTCAACAACAGCAACGTCCAGGAATGGTCTTCATGGCTGGGCAAGACCGTCAAACCCGAGACTCTTCAATACCTGCTGACAACCGCAAGCTCAAAAGCCATCGACAGCGGCGCCACCCGCAGCAGCGACCCCAAATCAAAGGCGTTCTTCTCCTATCTCCAGCTGGCCAAGAAATGCGAAGCCTTCTCCCTCACCCCCATTTCACGTCCCTGGGACGAAGACACGTTAAAACGTAAACCCCGCTTCAACGCGACTACCCTCAACCGCCAGCTACAACAACAGTTCACCGCCGCCACCGACCCTTTCCTGCAGCAGCGATACTGGTTTCAGCTGGTCCGCTCTCAATTCTTCAACGGCGCCCCCCAGGACGCCCTGCACGCCTTCGATAGCTATGCCCAAAAATCTCCCACCAACACCATGTATTATCGCAGCCTCTCCTATGCAGCAGGCGCTTACTATAAGCTGAAACAATACAGCAAAGCAAACTATTACTACAGCCTCGTCTACCAGGGTTGTAATGAGCTCAAGACAACCGCGCACTACAGCTTTCATCCACAGGAAGAATCCGACTGGCGAGGCACCCTGGCGCTCTGCCGGACGAGCGACGAGAAAGCGACCCTCTGGCAGATGCTCGGCATCTTCTACTCCGACCCCAACCGCGCCCTCCAGGAAATCTATCAGCTGAATCCTAAATCCGACAAGCTCGACCTGCTCCTGTCCAGGGCCGTCAACATCGCCGAACAACCTGGCATCGACAGCTCGCAAGTAGCCCTGACCCGTTTCATAAGCCGCGTCGCCGAAGCCCGTAATACCACCAAACCATGGATCTGGCAACAGGCCGCCGGCTATCTGAATACCCTCGCAGACAATTATACCGCTGCCGCCAGCTGGTACGCCAAAGCCGACGCGACAACCCCAAAGACCGATCTACCCCAGGCCCAGCTAAGGCTGTTAAAGCTCTACAACACCATCGCAGGCAGCCGCACCATCGACAGTAAGCTCGAACAAAAGCTCCTGCCCGAGCTACAATGGCTCTATCATCTCAAGCTGGATATCCGAAGAAGCTGCGTCGGAGCAATCGACAAAAAGCTAGCCAGCCTCTATACCGCCTCGGGCGACAAGGCAAAGGCCGAATGTTTCGTCCACAAATCCGAATTCTTCGCCAGCCCCGCAAATACCGCCGCCCTAAAAACCTTTCTCTCCAAACCCAGCCCATCTCCCTACGATCAGCTCTGCTACGAACGCTCCGAAATAAAAAAGGAAGACATCTCCGAATACCAGGCCATCCAGTACACAATGGCTGACCATATCGACGAAGCGCTCGCCGTAATAAAAGAAGCCGACTCCGCGTCAAAAACCATCCTCCGCGGCAACCCCTTCAACGCACGCATCCGGGATTGCCATGACTGCGACCATGAAGCCCCGCAAAAAATAAAATACAGCAAGGCCGACCTGATCAAAAAGCTCAAGGAGCTCAAAGACAAGATTGCAGCCGGTCAGGACGTCTATACCAATGCCGTCCTCGCCGGTAACGCCCAGTACAATATCACCCAATATGGCAACGCCCGCGTCTTCTACGAATGCAAAATCTATGGTTCCGACAACTCCGGTCCCTGGTCCATCGACTCGGCCTATCGTACAACCCTCATCAGCATGAAGACAGCGATCAGATACTATACGCTTGCCCTGAGCGCCGCAAAAGACGACGAACAAAAGGCCAAATGCCAATACCTGCTCGCCAAATGCCAGCGCAACGAATGGTATAATAAAACGATTTACGCCAAAGGGGACAACGACTTTGCAGACGATACCGAAAGAAACCCCGCCTTTATCGAATGGGACGGCTTTAAAGCCCTAAAACAATACGCCAATACAAAGTATTATAACGAAGTCCTGAAGGAATGCGGCTATTTCAAGACCTATACCGGAAAAACTCATTGACCATGCTCAGAATCGGCCTCATTTCCGATACCCACCACTACCTGGACCCCAGCGTCTTCCGCCACTTCGAAGCCTGCGACGAAATATGGCACGCCGGAGACTTCGGCACCATCGAGCTGGCCAGCCAGCTCGCCGCGTTCAAGCCGCTCAGGGGCGTCTACGGCAATATCGACGGACAGGATATCCGAAGCGTCTACCCGGAACGATTACGCTGGCAGTCCGAAGGCATCAACGTCTTTATGACCCATATCGGCGGCTATCCCCCCAGATACAACCCGGCCGTAAAAAAAGAATTGGAGGCTAACCCGCCCCAGCTCTTTATATGCGGCCACTCACACATTCTAAAAGTCATGTACGACGAGAAATTAAAATGCCTGCACATCAATCCCGGCGCAGCAGGACGCCAGGGCTGGCATACCGTACGCACGCTCATCCGCCTGACCATCGACGGAAACAATATGAAAGATTGTGAAGTAATCGAGCTCGGAAGCCGCGCCTCCTAGAGCAAGCCGCCAAAGGCTGGAGCCAGCCCTATAGCCATTCCAGCAGCTTGCTGCGAAGCTCATTAGGCTTGAAAGGCTTGCTGACAAAATCATCCATCCCACAAGCGATGATTTCGTTTATAATCTCATTCTTCGGCGAAGCCGTAATCGCTATGATCGGAATATCCTTGAAGTGCTTCCGTATCTTCCTCGTACACGCAAATCCATCCAGCACCGGCATCTGCACATCCATCAGGATCAAGTCGTATTTCTTTACAGATATGAAATCCAGCGCCTGCCGCCCATCCACGACAATATCCAGCTGCCCGCCCCAGCCCGTGATAAACCGGCGGGCGATATTCGCATTAAAAGCATTGTCCTCCGCCAGCAGAATCAGCTTATTCTTGAATTGATCATTACTCTTCGTCACCACTTTTGGAGCAAGCGTCGCCGCTGCCGGCACCTCTCCCTGCTGCAGCACGATGCTAAAGTGAAAGTCGGAGCCCTTGCCAAGCTCACTCGCAACCTGTATCCGGCTTCCCATCAGCTCCACCAGCCGGCTCGAGATGGAAAGCCCTAGTCCCGTGCCGCCATACAAACGCGTCGTATCGCTGTCGGCCTGGGTAAATTGCTCAAAGATTTTTTCTTGTTTGTCCTTCGATATACCAATACCCGTATCCACCACCGAAAACCGGGTTATAAACGAGGTCTCGTTATTTTCCATTAGCTGTACCTTCAACCGGACGGCTCCCACCTGCGTAAACTTGATCGCATTGCTGATCAGATTGTTCAGCACCTGCGAGAGCCGGAAGCTATCCCCCTTTACGTAGAAAGGCATCCGCTCGTCGTATTCCACGTCGAAGACGATATTCTTTTCTTTGGCTTTGAAGCTAAAGGATTGATAGAGGCTTTGTGTAAGGTCGCGAAGGTTGAAGTCGATCGAGGAGAGCTCGATCTTACCCGAATCCAGCTTGGTAAAATCCAGGATGTCATTGATGATATTGAGCAGACTCTCACCCGAAAACTGCAAGGTCCGCAGGTCTTCCTGCTGATCCTCTCTGGGCTGGCTCTGCAGCAGCAGGTGAGAGATCCCGATTACCGCATTCAACGGCGTCCGCAGCTCATGACTCATGACGCTGAGGAACTGCGACTTGGCCTTGGCCGCCTGCTCCGCCTTCTCCTTCATCTGCAGCAGCTCCTGCTCCCATTGTATCCGGCTCGAAATATCCCGGATAAATGCGCTATAATAGAATTCAGTATCGTCCTGTATCGCCGTAATCGTCAGCTCGATGGGAAACTCTTCTTTATTCTTCCGTATTGCCGTCAGCTCGATCCGTCGATTGACAAAAGAGTCTTCTTCCTTCCCCATAAATCCCTTGAATCCATTCCAGCTGGAATATTGATAGGAGAAAGGAATGATCGTATCGAGTAAAGTCCGGCCCCTTACTTCCTCCTCCGCATAGCCGAATATTTCGGCCGCCGCACGGTTCCAATGAATGATATGCCCCGCTTCGCCGATGATGACGATAGCGTCCAGCGCCGAGGAGATCACCCCGCTGAGCATGATCTCGTTCTTCCGCAACAACCGTTGCGTCCGCTCATTCTCCCGTATCTTCTGATCAAGGGCGACGTTGAGCTGCTCCGACTCCGCCAGCTTCTCCAGGAAGATCTGCTCGATCTGAGATTGGGTGAAAATGCCCAGGTGCTCCCGGTCCACAATGTCCTTCGGGATCAAGGTGATCATATAGGGAAAGACTTCCAGTTCCTTATATCTCGTCGAGAAAGTCTCGTAGTTCTTTTCGAATAGCTTCCCCGCCAATACTTCCCCGTAATTGTAACCCACAAACTGAAAGACTTCGAAGCTTAAAAATTGTAGCTTGCGAAAAATCTCAGGCTCCTGCACGCCGATCTCGAGTATCGACAGCTCTTTCATCTTTTTGTCGATAAATCCATCTCCGCCCCTTCCGAATTTATCCCGGACCGCAGTCAAAAACGAATGAAGGAATTGAATGGCTAGCGTATTCTTTTGCTCCGTCTCGGAGACAAAAAGTATGTTGAAGATAGAACCGTCGTACAATAAAGCGGGAAACCGCTGCCTGACCCTTTCCCGCAGCGACTTCCGTGTATGCTGCTCTACCAGCTCGAAGGAAGTAAGATATTTTTCGAATAACAGATAGGTATGAAAGACCTCTTCCGCATCCTTGCCGGCCGCTTTGTAACCCAGCTGTATCAATTGCTCTGCATTGGCAGGAACTGAGATACAACCGATAAGAAAGTCGAACAAAGCACGAAACAATGCAGACTGATCACCTCGCCCCCTTCCGGCGCGAGGCTTCCCCCTAACCCTGAGTAGATTTTTAAGCATGTAATGCCATTATGCCCGTTTACCGACTTTTATCTGGGGGAGTTTACATTTCGCCTGACAATAGGCCGGAGAAGATGATGCAGCAATAGCGCCTACGGTAATCAGGAGCAGGAATAAGGGTCTAATTTTTTTCATAACAAATTGGATTTTCAAACAATAATTTGGAAGCTTTTCCCGTATGGATAAAGTTCCAATTTCGGTTCAGGTTGTTATATGTAGCTCATACATATATACCCCTAACGAAAAAAGAACAAAAAAATTGCAACTAACCATGCAAAAAATCCGTGCACCATTTGTCTTCGATGAAAGCCTGAATGCTTCTTTTCTGGCTGAATTGTTCGATGGCGATACCCTATACGCAGAAACAGTTTTTGAAGACTTTTTAAAAGACCTGCCCGTCTATTGGCAACGGGTAGAAGCTGCCTACGATAGCAAAAATCTTCCCGTATTGGGAACCAGCGTTCATACCTGTAAGACTTTATTCGGTTATGTAGGTTTTACAGATCTTCAGGAGCTTTGTCAACAATTCGAGAACAAATGTTCCGTTAATAGTGCGGACGAATTGAGAGTGGACTATATTATTTTGATTCAAAGAAAGGAAAAAGCTCAGCATGTAATAGAAAAAGAATATGCCCGGTTAAGGCAGTTCAATGAGAGTAATGGGTAATTCGTAATTGTTTTCGTTGTGCCGGCCGCCGCACCACATGGGCGGTCACCTCTGTTTTCGGATGAAGATCACTTGTATAATAGTAGAAGACATTCAGATCGCTGCGGATTTCCTACGCAAGTTCTGTGAGAAGAGCGACCTGGTCGAAGTAAAAGGGCATTTCCTCAATGTAGCGGATGCCCTGGCCTTCCTCGATCAGGAAAAAGTCGACTTGCTCTTTCTAGACGTAGAAATGCCCGGCGCCACAGGCTTCGACCTTTTGGATAGTCTTACCTATTCCCCAAAGATCATTCTCACCACCTCAAAGACAGAATACGCCTTCGACGCCTTCCAATACCACGTAAACGACTATCTAAAAAAACCCTTCACCTATAAACGGTTCCTGGAAGCCATGCAAAAGCTGCAGCAGCAGTTCCAGGAAGCGGCAGCTCCCACGGCGCAACCCGCCGCCCCGGCGCCCAGCCTCATCTCCGATACCGACTTTCTCTTTATAAAGGCCGACGACAAGCTGGTAAAAATCAAAAAAGACGACATTCTTTTCCTCGAAAGCATGCGGGACTACGTCAAATTCGTCACCCCCGCCAAAAGCTATATTACCTATAGCACGCTAAAGAACATGGAAGAAAAGCTCATCGGCCCCATCTTCATCAAAGTCCACCGGTCCTATATCGTCAACATCAATAAAATCGACGATATTCGGGGCAACACGATCTACTTGCTTGGCAATCAGATACCTATCGGAAAAGGTCACAAAGAGGAAGTAGCCGCCCGGCTCAATATCCTCTAATATCCCCTCCCTCAAGTCCCAAGGCTCCCGCCCAGTCATATTTCCGTTCGTCGGGCATTCTTTTCTTTCGTCGGGCAAAACCACTCCTTAGTCGAATAAGTTTCCTCCCCTTCCCATTGTTTTACATCTTTGTATCAGCAAACGAAAACAACCCAAATCCTAGTAAAAACCGAGAGAATCCAAGCATCCGAAATCAACCGAATCCAAACCCTGAGAAACTTATAAAATCCAGAAATCCTAAGAAACCTTAAATCCAAGAAACTAGAAAACTGTAGTGCAAAATCCAACGTCCTAAAACCAAGATCCAATAAACCTGAGAAAACCGTAGTGCAATCCAAAATTCTGAAAGACCCCGAACCCAATCCTAAGAAACCGAATTGTCCATGTCCTTGATGAAAACCGCCTGAAAAATCCAGATCCGAAAAACTATTAAATGCCAGGGGAAACAGAACCTCGGGAAAAGTGAAATCCGTCCAAATGATTCCAATTGATTCCCATCCATGATCCCACGATGAGCCTGAAAAAATCGATCGTTGGCCCTGACAAGAAATTGCCGCCGCAGAAACAAACCTGCGGCGGCTTTATTTTTACCCTTCCCCCCCCGCCAAGCCCCTCTCCCACCACTACACAGAAGAATTTACGTTCGTCGGGCTATAGACCTTCGTCCGCGCTGCTTCGCCACGCGCGTCCTCGGTCGTACCCTTCGCCGAGGGCTCGGGTACTTTCGTCGAGCCAAACCACCCCTTAGTCGAATAAGTTTCCCTCCCCGCCCATTTCTTTACATCTTTGTATCAGCAAACGAAAACAACCCAAATCCTAGTAAAACCAAGAGAATCCAAACATCCGAAAGACCATAAATCCAAACCCTAAGAGCCCGTTTAAATCCGTAGATCCTAAGAAAACTAAAATCCAAAAATCCTGGAAACTGTAGTGCAAAATCCAAGATCCTAAAGACCCCAATCCAACAATCCATTGAAAACAGGTATGTTGACCCTGACAAAAAAATTGCCGCCACGAAGCTAAACCCTCGTGGCGGCTTTTATTTATACCTGCTCTCCGACTTCCTTATATCCAATGACGGCCGCTGCCGACTACCCTAAAGGGCCAGGGAACGGTTACCAGGATAATTACCAGCGCCACCAGAAACATCCAAAACATCCGCTTGAATTTCGACGCATCCGGGATATTTTTCTTCGATGCTCCGCGGCCAATCGTAATCAGGACAATAGCGATCAGCATCCCTGTTATGTGCTCGATCGCAAAAAAGCGATACACCGAATCCTTCATCACCGGTCCAAAACCCAGGTTTTGGATATTCGCCAATCCCCAGGGACCCGCAATCCACAAATAAAGCCCGATCAGAAGCGTCGTATGCGCCGAAATCATCAGAAATAGGCTTACCCGCTTGTCCTGGCTGGAAAATACCCGGCCGCTGCTCATGCCGCTATAACTCCTGTAAATCGCCACGATCGCCAGAATAATGATCACCCACCGTAAAAAGCTATGCAAATGCAATAATCCTATATACATGTCCTTAAATTTTAAGGGCCCAAAGCTACAACCACCCCGCATAAAAAAGCACAGCTCCTTTCTCCAAAAACCGGAAATAAAAATCACCCCTCCCATCCTCAACCCGGCTGAAACAAAATTTCCCAATGGGAATCCTTTCCATATTTGGGAGTAAAATACATAATTACACTTAGCGCACTACTGCTGACTATCAATTGATTACACAATCGGCATCCCTTTTGGCTAACCTATTCCTGTAAATCCCTTATCCCATTAAAAACGACCTGTATGAAACTGAACCCTATTGTATCATCTGTACTCGTAGTTTTACTATCCCTTTCTGGTCATACCTATGCCCAGACCTACAACATCACCAATAACGCCAATTTTACCACGGCGGTCGGCTCCAGCTGCACCAGCTGTATCATCAATATTACCCCTGGAAAGATCCTGACCATGAACGGAGGCTCCTGTAACGGCTGTACTTTCAACGGCGGTACGGTGAACATCAGCTCCAGCGTCGACTTTAGCAACAATACTACTACTTTCAATAACGACACGGTCCTGATCAACACTTCAACCACTTTCAATAACGTTACCTTCAATTCCGATAGCGTAGCCGTCAATGCCAACCTAAATACCAATAATAATACGGCTACAATCACTAATACACGCATAGGCGTTAGCGGTAGCTCTTCCATCACTTTCAATTCGGCCACCTTCAGCGGCTCTTCACTTACCTTCAACGGCAGCTCGAAGATGACGATCAACAATACTTTTACCGCCGGCACCAGCAGCTTTACCCTGCACGGCAGCTCCAGCATCAAGGTATCCGGCTCCAGCACCATCAATACAGGCAGCAGCATCGTCATGGATGGCAGCAATACGTTCGACGCCAGCAACTCCCTGCCCATCACAGGCAGCACCATAACGATGAGCAGCTCTTCGCAGCTGAAAGCCGCTTCTCTTACTTTCGACAATACCGACCTGACGGCCAGCAGCAGCTCCAAAGTAACGAGCAGCAATGCCATTATCGCTAAGAACGGCAGCGACATCGTCATGAGCGGAAGCGCCCAGATAACCAGCTCGGCAGCTACCATCCAGGGCAGCAGCAGCCTGACCATGAACGGCAGCAATACCTGGAATGTCAGCAATGGCTTTACAGTCGACGGTAGCGTCATGACGATGAGCAGCAGCGCCTCCATCAGCGCCTCGGCCGCCGCCATCAAAAACGGCAGTACCCTGAATATGAACGGCAGCAATACCTGGACCGTCAGCAACGGCTTCGACGTTACCGGCAGCACTTTTGGCATGGCCGGTTCATCCAAGATCACCGGCAGCTCCTCTACGATCAGAAACAGTACGATGACAATGGCCGGCAGCTCTTCGCTTTCCGTCACCAACGGCTTCGACGTCGACGGCAGCCAGGTTACAATGATCGGCAGCTCGGCCGTATCCAGCAACAATACTACCGTCGAGAACAGCAGCAACCTCACCATTGGTGACGGCACCTCCGGCAGCTCGGCCCACCTTAGCTCCAATAATACCCTGGTAGTAAAGGATAACTCCCTGTTAAAAGTCAGCGGCGGCAACAATTATTTCTATACCAACACCAATAATTTCCAGGGAGGCACCAGCGTCTACCAGGTCAAGACGAACACCATCAGCTGTAACCAGGGCGCCGTCACCGGTTATGCCAATAATTGCGCAAGCGGTTTCGTCTACGGCTGCGCCACGCTCAACTCGGCCGGGGCTGTTGCCTGTACAACGCTGGCTGTCGCGGGCATCGACCTCAAAGCCCTGTCTGGCAATTCTGGTTCTGTAAAGCTCAGCTGGTCCGACGTCGTCGCAAACACCGCCTCCGAATACCAGGTCGAACGCAGCTCCGACGGTCATGAATGGACCATCCTCGGCAAGCTCATCGCCGGCGGCTATACTACCGGGGATTATCAGTTCACCGACCCCAACGCCCCCGCCGGAACCCTATCGTATCGCATCGCCCGGACCGATAAAAATGGCCAGGTCCTCTATTCCAACCAGAGCACCCTGACCGTTACTACCACGTCTTCCGCCATCCGGCTCTACCCCAACCCGGCCACCGGACACACCGTCTTTATCGCAGCGCCCAATACCGGCGAGCTCGTCCTTACCCTGTATACCATGACCGGCCAGGTGCTGACCCAAACCCAGCTCAAAGGCCAGACACAATACTCCCTGCAGTTGCCCGCACAAGTACAGCCCGGCTCCGCGCTCGTCGTCCGCATCACCGGCCGCACGGAAGCCCAGACCTTTACGCTGCTGGTTCGCTAAGCTGCGCCTGCTCCGCCGCTGGCGTCCAGGCACACCCACTGCCGGCATACCCGCCCCCTCGTTCGGTAAGCCGGCAGTTTTCCTTAGTTTTGTCGCATGAAGCAATCTTTGCAGGCCCTCCTATTCTTGCTCTGCCTTGGACATTGGATAACGGGCTGTAATAACAATACCAACAAAAACCAGGAGGCCGCCGCCCTAAACCGCCCTCCTTATGCGCCACTAACCGACAGCTTATCCAATGCCTCCACAGCTGACAAACCAGGACTTTATTTCAGAAGGGCCGAGCTCCTATCCCGGAATAATCTCCACGAGCTGGCGACCAAAGACTATCAGAACTCCTGGGAACTAAAACCGGACGAGCTAACCGGCTACCGCTACGCCTCTACCCTTTCCATTCTCGGTCAGTCTAACCAGGCCGTCCGATTGCTGCAAGACTGCCAGAAGAAATTCCCGGACAACCCCGCCTTCTCCTCTCTACTGGCCGAACTCTACCAGCAAACAGGCCAGCTCAGCGACGCCCTCGGCCAATACGAGGACATGCTGCACAAAGACTCCGGTAACTTCGAAGCCTGGTATGAAAAAGGACTGCTGCTCCAAAAAGGAAAAGATACCGCCGGAGCTATACAAGCCCTCGGAAAAGCCTACGAGCTCCAGCCTATCAAAACATATGGACTCGAGCTGGCCCATCTCTATGCCGAGCAACGGAATCCCAGCTCCCTCACCATCTGTGACGACATCCTTAGCAAGGACAGCGCTCATGAGCTGCTAGACCCCTACTTCATCAAAGGCATTTATTATTCCAATACGACGCAGTATAAGAAAGCGATCATCCAGTTCGATTCCTGTATCCGCCGCGACTGGAAATTTACCGACGCCTATCTCGAAAAAGGCATCGCTCTCTACGAACAAAAGGCCTACGACACAGCCCTCAATACCTTCCTGATGACCATCAAAGTATCCAACACCTATCCCGATGGTTATTACTGGAGCGGCCGTTGTTACGAAGCCACCGGCCACAAGGATAAGGCCATCCTATACTACCGGCAGGCCCTCGCGCTCGACAAGGAATTCACCGAAGCCGCCGATAGAATCAAAAAGCTGGAGTAGCCCTCCGCAACCCCGCAAATCCCCGCGCCAATCGCCATAAATACTTATCTTTAAGCCCAATAAATACAACGCATGCCCATTATCGCACCCTCTTTATTGGCATCCAATTTCCTCCGGCTGGAAGACGAATGCAAAATGCTGAACGAAAGTCAAGCCGACTGGTTCCACCTCGACGTAATGGACGGCAGGTTCGTACCCAACATCAGCTTCGGTCTCCCCGTCATCTCCCAGATCCGCAAGACGACGAAAAAGGTCTGCGACGTACACCTGATGATCGAAGAACCCGAAAAATATGCCGAAGCCTTCAAAAAAGCCGGCGCCGATCGCCTCACCGTCCACTACGAAGCCTGCACCCACCTCCACCGGAACATCCAACAGATAAAATCCCTGGACATGAAGGCCGCGGTTGCCCTCAACCCCGCCACCCCGGTCGACCTGCTCTCGGATATCCTACACGACCTCGACATGGTCCTGATCATGAGCGTCAACCCCGGCTTCGGCGGCCAGGAATTTATCCCCCATACCTTTCAGAAGATCCGCAACCTTCGCCGCATGATCCATGAACGGGGACTCCAGACCCTCATCCAGATCGACGGAGGCGTCTCCACGGAAAACGCTGCCAGCATCGTAAAAGCCGGCGCCGACGTCCTCGTGGCAGGCAGCAACGTCTTTCAATCGAATGACCCGAAAGCGACCATCCATACACTTAAAAACTGTTATTGATCGTTTTCTATCCGTCATCGTAAAGCATACTATCCTTGAAATCCTTTTTTGCCGTTCTCTTCCTCCTGGTTTTACAATACGCTGCCATCGCGCAGAAAAAACCCGCCTTCGTGTCCGGCAAAGTCCTGGATGAAAACGAAAACCCGCTTTCACACGTCTCCGTAACGATTCTGGGCCGCCAGTCCGGCATCACCACCAACGACTCCGGCGCCTTCCGCGTCAGGGTAACCGCCGACAAAGCCGTCGCCCTCGTCTTCTCCTTCACCGGCTATAAAACCGAACAGCGCAACTTCCTGCTCAATGAGCAGGAGGAAGAACATATCGTTATCCACCTGGAACGTGGCGGACGAGCCCTGCAAGAGGTGGTCGTCTCAGACCAGCGGGAAGGACGCGAAACGGGATTGGTCCGTATCAACCCCAAGAACGCCATCAACATCCCATCCCCTATCGGAGGTATCGAAAGCCTCCTCAAAGTCTTCGTCGGCTCCAACAACGAGCTGACCTCGCAATATTCCGTCCGCGGCGGCAACTACGACGAAAATCTCGTCTACGTCAACGACTTCGAAGTCTTTCGTCCCTACCTCGTCAACAATGCGCAACAAGAAGGGCTCAGCTTTATCAATCCCGAGCTGACCCGAAGCGTAAATTTCTATACCGGCGGCTTCCAGGCTAAATATGGGGACAAGATGTCCTCGGCCCTCGACATCCAATACCGCAAACCCACCGGCTTCGGCGGCTCCGTATATGCAGGGCTGTTAGAACAAGGGATACACCTGGAAGGAACCGCAGCAAAGGGCAAGTTCACCTGGCTCCTCGGTGCGCGTAACCGCACGACCAGCTCCCTGCTCAGCAGCCAGGAAACCAAGGGTACCTATGCGCCCTCTTCTTCCGATCTACAAGCCCTGCTGACCTGGCAGCTCAACAAAAACAACCAGCTCGAATTCCTGGGCAACTTCTCCCAAACCCGCTTCCACCTTATCCCCGAATCCAGCCAGCTCACCTCTTCCATCTTCTCTCCCTACTATACCGCCAATCTTGGCCTGGATATCTTCTTCGATGGACAGGAGAAAGACTCCTATCAAACGAATATGGCCGGACTCTCCCTCACTCAGCAAATCAACCCCAAGCTGAAGCTCAAGTGGATGGCCTCCCGCTTCGAAGACAAGGAGCAGCAGTCGTACGACATCACCGGAGCCTATCTGTTCGGCGACCGGGACTTCGACAAGACAAGCTCCACCTTCGGCCAGATCACCAATCCCCTCGGAGCCGGCGTCTACCAAAATTTCGCACGCGACCGTCTCAATATCGCCGTCTACAACGCCACCCATAAGGGCTACCTCACCCTCGACCAGCACTACCTGCAGTGGGGGCTGAGCGCCGAACGTCAGATCGTCCACTCTCATCTCAACGAATGGCAATACCAGGACTCGGCCGGCTATTCCCTTCCCTATAACCCCGGTATCCCTAGCCTGAGCAACGTCGTATACAACGACGCCAACCCCGGCATTACCCGCTTTACCGGCTTCCTACAGGATAACTTCCTGGTCAGCAAATCCGGCGACATTACCCTGCAAGGCGGCGTACGCTACAACTACAATACCCTCAACAAGGAATTCCTTCTGTCACCCCGTTTCGGCGCCTCCTGGAAACCCCGCAACGCCAAACGCGATATCGTCTATAGAGCATCGCTGGGCATTTACAACCAGCCTCCCTTCTTCCGCGAAATGCTGCGTCCCGACGGCAGCCTCAATACCGCCCTAAAAGCCCAGCGCAGCTGGCAGGTAGTAGCCGGCTTCGACCGGAACTTCAAGCTGGGCGACCGTCCCTTCCGCTTTACCACCGAAGCTTACTATAAACAAATGAGCCGCGTCGACCCCTACGACATTAACAACGTACACATCCAATATTTCGGACTCAACGACGCAAAAGCCTATGCCACCGGCGTCGAAATGCGCCTCTTCGGCGAACTGGTAAAAGACGCCGAGAGCTGGGTAAGCCTCGGCTTTATGCGCTCCCGCGAAAGGATCGATACCTCCTACTATACTTATGATCTCGACACCCAGGGACGCCCCACCGACAGCACGCTGACCAAGGCCGGCTGGGTACGACGCCCCACCGACCGCCTCTTCACCTTCGGCCTCTTCCTCCAGGACTACCTGGCTACCAACAAAAACCTAAAAGCCTTCCTCAATTTCCTCTATGGCAGCAACCTGCCCTTCAATATCCCCGACAACCTTCGCTATCGCAACGCCCTCACTATCGAACCCTATATCCGCATCGACGTCGGTTTCAGCGCCCTCCTTCTTGACAGCGAAAAAAGCAACCGCCGCAGCCACAGCCCCTTCCGAAGCTTCGAAAACATCTGGGCTACCCTCGAAGTCTTCAACCTCATCGACCGCAACAATACCATCTCGTACATGTTGATAAAAGACTTCTCCAATACCACCTACGCCCTCCCCAACCGACTCACTCCCCGGCTCCTCAACCTCAAGCTGGTCGGGCGTTTTTAGGTAAAAACACCTAGTACTTTTCCTAACCCCCGCCGTACTTTTCCCAGAATCTTAAAATTATTCCCATACTGGGAATCCAATACCCTGGGGTCTGTATGTAACCACAACACAATCAACTGGTTAATTTTTTGGCCGCAAATTCGCCATATATCTATCAAAACCGTGAATATGAAAACGCTAATCAATAACCTGATCATCTTCCTTACTCCTGCCTTTCAAAAAGAAACTATGCCCGCACTGATCCCCGTCAGGGTCGTGACCAGGGTGCATCCCGTTAAAAACTGATAAATTATTGGTTTATGGTTATGGCTAAAGAAATTTCGGTTTATCCGAATCCGTTCGACTATTACATTATTCTCGAGCTCACTTGTGACGAAAGCGTCGATTGCATCATCTTGCTGGCAGACATAAAAGAAGGGAAGATTGTCCGTATGCTGGGCGCAGGCCTTAAACCGGGTATCAATAGAATCCCGCTGGACGACCTCCAGTTCCTGGCCCCAGGCACCTACCAGCTCAATATCAAGTCCGCAGACGGCGAACCCATTTATCAAACCAAAGTATTTAAACAGTCGCCCGATAATCCCGGCATCAATTTAAATTAATCTCTGGCAGGAGCCCGAAAACTCCAGCCGAGCCAAAATACGAGCAACCTTTCGACCCACATCGGGGCACGCTATGGCGTGCCCCTTTATTTTATTAGACTCAATGCGGCGCCACAAAAACCTCTTCCATCTCCTCCAGCGTCTTCCCCTTCGTTTCCTTCACTATCCGCAAGCAAAAGAAAAGGTTCGCCAGACTACAAACGGCGAAAATCCAAAACGTCACCGCCGCCCCAGCCTTCTCCAACAACCACGGGAAGAACTGTCCGACGATCCACACCGCCACCCACAGCGCCATCGTACAAATCGAAACACCCTGTACCCGAACCGGCGTCGGAAAGATCTCGTTGATGATGATCCAGGTCACCGGCCCCAACGAAAAGGCAAAACAAGCGATAAACAATAAGATCAGGACCAGCAGCAGCAACCCTTGCGTATGCCCCGAATAAAATAAGACACCACAGCCCACCAGCGAAAGAACGATTCCTACCAGCCCCGTCTTGAGCAAGAACTTCCGACCATATTTATCCGACCACTGGATCGCCACGATCGTAAACACTACGTTCACCGTGCCGATAATGACCTGGTGTAACAACGCGTCCCCACGACCAATCCCCGCCGCCTCGAAAATGCTCGGGCCATAGTAGATGATCGCATTGATCCCCGAAAATTGCTGAAACACCGCCAGAACAATACCGATCAATAAAGGTAAACGCAAGGCGCTGTCCGATAAGGACACCTTCTTCACCGACTGCCTGCCCGCCGCACCCTCTATTTCGGCAAATTCCTTTGCAGCCACCGCCGCCGACCGGATCCGCAGCAACACCCCCAGCGCCTTCTCCTTCTCCCCCATCGCCACCAGCCAGCGTGGACTCTCGGGAACTCTTACCAACAATCCGACAAATAGCAAAGAAGGTACAGACATCGCCAGGAACATCGGCCTCCACGCCTCGTCCTTAGTCAGCGAAAGAAAAAAGGCGTCCGAGCAATACGCGAGCAATATACCAACGGTAATGGCCAGCTGATAATAAGCGATCATTCGACCCCGCCGCTCCGCCGGCGCAAACTCGGCGATCAGCATCGGCGAAACAACCGAAGCCATACCCACCCCGACGCCCCCGATCACCCGCGCGGCAATCAGCCAGTCGATACCGCCGGCCAGCCCACAGCCCAGCCCCGATACCAGGAACGCCACCGCCGACACCATCGCCGTATTTCTCCGGCCAATCCTGCCGCTAAGCGCACCCGACACCAATACCCCGAGGATACAGCCCGCCAGCCCGCTGCTGACCAGCCAACCCTCCCCCGTCGTATTCAAGGTAAATTGTGACTTGATCAGCCCGATCGCCCCCGATATCACAGCCGTATCGAACCCAAATAAAAGCCCGCCCACAGCCACCGTGAGACAAATAAAGTTAGTCCGCGAAGAAGTATTCATATAGCAAATTATCTCACATAATCATCGGCATATCGCTCGATATCATCCTGCTGCCAGTTTCCAAACGCCACCTCCAGCACACGCAGCGCCCGCTCCCCCGTACAGCTCAACCGATGCCGCTCACCCGCCGGTATCCAAATTTCATCCCCGGCCTTACAGGCCCTTACCTCATCCCCCACCTGCACCATCGCCCCGTCGTCGATCACAATCCACAGCTCATCCCGCATGGTATGCGACTGCAGGCTCAACCGCTGCCCCGGTTCCACCGTCATCAGGCTCACCGTGCACGCCGTATTATTTGCGTACTGCTTAAAGCTCCCCCAGGGCCGCGAGACAAATTTTATTTCCATAAAAAATCATTTATGCATTCTTACGAACAAAGGCCTTCATCGTCGCACATCTCCCTCCCTGCGAGGTAATGCTATAATCTCCCGCCTCCGCCGGCACCACAAAAGTCTCTGCATAATGAACCACAAAAGGCTCAAAAGCACCCGACAAGCTTTCCACCAGCACGGAACGCCCCTCTACCAAATTCAACACATGCACGCTCCCATTAGCCTTATGCTCTACTTTTCCAGTAAACCAATGCCGCCTCGTCTCGATGAATTCCCGCTCGTGCAGCCCCGTCCGTTCTTCGATCCAACCATGCCCCTCTGCAACTACCTCCACCGCATTGATGAGCTCCTTACGAGTCCGCTCCGGCCCAAGCGTCCAATCGATCACCTTCTGCCCATGCCCGATATTGATCGGCCTCGGCTTTCCATCCAATCCCATCCGGCCCCAATCCCATAGCTTAAAGGTGAAGATATAGGGCGTCGCGCTGATCTCCAGCACCATGCTATCCTTTCCCGAACAATGTACCGTTCCCGCCGGAATCAGCACATGGTCGTGCTTCTTCACCGGCCATTTCCCTACAAATTTTTCCGCATCGAAACCACCTCCTTCCTGCGCCTCCTCCAGCTCCCGAATCATCGCCGAAGGAGAGATCCCGGTTTTCAAGCCCAGGTACACACAAGCTCCCTCCGACGCATCCAGAATATAATAGCTTTCATCCTGCGTATAGTCCATGCCAAATTTCTCCCGAATATATTCGGTCGTCGGATGCACCTGTAAGCTCAGGTTTCCTCCGCCCATCGTATCCAGAAAGTCGAAGCGTATCGGAAATTCATCCCCAAACCTTGCTTGTACCGCCTGCCCCAGCAACGCCCTCGACTGCGCAAAGACAAGATTGATCGCCGGCGTCTCGAACAAAACATCGCCGAATAAAAACAAAAGGCTGTTCTCTTCCGGCACACAGTCGAAACACCAGGCATAGTTGGGCTGCGAACCATCCAGTCCACACACTTCCTTCATCCACTGCCCGCCCCAGGGCCCCGGGTCGAAAAATGGTACGAGCCGGAACGGTCGCCTGGCCGCATGAAACAACGCTGCGTGCATGTCCTCTCCCCGCACCATCTTGGGCTCACCCGCCTTCGTGCTATCCACGACCAGGTTCCAAATCCCCATCACGGTCTTCTTATGCTTATCCGCCACCCGCCAGTCCACAAAGAACGCCTGCTTGTACTGCAGCGAAGCCTTGAGTCCTTTATTGGTCAGCCCCAGATTGGCCGCTTCATTCTTCCTGAACCGCAGCTGCGCTTCCCATCGGGGCATATCGAAATAAACAAGCAGGTCGAATGCTTCCGCAACCAGTGTAGCACCAGTCCCATAAACATAGACTACCCCCTCCTGCTGCTCGATTTCTTTTTGCATCTCCCGCAACCGGACCACATCGAAAAAGTCGGATAAGACCAGCCGCGTGATATATCCAAATACCTCGTCATCGGTTACGTCCGGATAAACCAGCTGCAAAACCTTCTCCTCGGATAACATCGCTTCACGTGTCGAATAAAAAGTACCTGCAGGCAGCTGTGCCCGCAGCTGCGGCAACACCTCTTCATCCTGCACTCCCGGATACACCTCCAACGCAATCACTTTCTTCTTGCCGGTCAAAAGACCGACGCGCGAACCTATAGCCTCACATACCGCTTTCCAACCCTGCCAGCCTTCCCCTGTCGCTTTGATAAAAGGAAACTTATCGTAATTAGATTTCATAAATTATATTGTAAACAATGCACGACTCCAAGTATCCCCGCATCCCCATGCAGCTCCGTCGCACGGATTTCCACCTTCCCCCATGGACACCAGGCATGCCGCCACACCTGCTCCGAAACACGGGGCAAAATCCGCCCCGCCT
>JAFDYG010000049.1 GCA_018267545.1 Bacteroidota bacterium | reverse complement strand
TGAGCAAATCCAACAGCGATATAAAATCAAGCAGCGATATCAAACCCGAAAACGATATCAAACCCGACAGCGATACCTGGCCCGTCTGGGCGACCGAACCAGTCCTGATCGTCCCGTACGATCCCTCCTGGCCCGCCAAAGCAGCCCAATACAAAGAAGATCTGATTAAAAGCCTTTCCTCCCTCGGCATTCACAACATCGAACATATCGGCAGCACAGCCGTCCCCGGTCTGGCCGCAAAACCCATCATCGACCTGGCAGTCCTAATCCCCAGCTTCGACCCAATCGACGAAATCGCCCGCCTCCTGCAACCGCTGGATTGGCACTACGTACCGCTGGAGCTGGACGGAAGACCCGAAAGAAGATTTTTTGTGAAAGTAGAGAACGACAAAAGATCCGCACACCTCCATTTCCTGCTTCCCAATAGCCCAGTATGGAAAGAGAAGCTCCGATTTAGAGACTATCTTATCAATAACCCCTCTGCAAGAGAACAATACACCCAGTTAAAAATGAATTTATCCCAACAGCACAGTCAAGACCGCGAAGCCTATACGGCCGCCAAGACCGAGTTCATCACCGGCTCCATCCGCCCCCGCATTATCTTCGCCACCAACAACGCGCATAAAGTAGAAGAAATCCAGGCCGCCATCGGCGCCCGGCTCGAGATCATTACCCTCCGCCAGGCAGGCATCGACATCGACATACCCGAACCCCACGACACCCTCGAAGCCAACGCCACGGAGAAATCGATGACCATCCACCGGCTCACCGGGACCAATTGCTTTAGCGAGGACACCGGCCTCGAAGTTCCGTCCCTTGGCGGCGAACCCGGCGTAAAAAGCGCCCGATACGCCGGAGAAGACCGGGCCTTCGAAAAGAATATCGAAAAATTGTTGAATAAGCTGGCCGCGATCAGCCCCGCAAGCGCACAGCCCGCCAGCACCCCGTCAGCCAGCCTGACGGACTCCACCCGCAGCGCCCGCTTCCGCACCGTCATCTCCCTCATCTGGAACGGCCAGGAACACTTCTTCGAAGGCATCTGCAACGGCCATATCCTCCCCGCCCCCACCGGCGAAGGCGGCTTTGGCTACGACCCCGTCTTCGTTCCCGAAGGCGAAACCCGTAGCTTTGCCCAAATGTCAATGGAAGAAAAAAATCTCTACAGCCACCGCAGGAAAGCCGCCGACCAATTGGTTACTTTTCTGCAAAGCCAGACCTCCAATTAAAACAATTGCTTATGCCCAGAACTAAACTCATCCTGCCGGACAATTTCAACTTTTCTACTATCATCCCCGTCCGCATAACCGACCTCAACTACGGCGGCCACGTCGGCAACGACTCCATCCTCTCCCTCATCCACGAGATCAGGGTCCAATTCCTGAAACACCACGGCTACGAAGAGCTCAACCTCGCCGGCGTCGGACTCATCATGGCCGACGTCACCATCGAGTTCAGACACGAGCTCTTCTACGGCGAAACCCTCCGCGCATCCGTCGCCGCCGCCGAGTTCTCCCGGGTCGGCTTCGATCTGTATTATAAGCTGGAAAAACAATCCGGGGACAAATGGGTTTCCGTCACCCACGCCCGTACCGGCATGGTCTGCTACGACTATTCCCTCAAAAAAATAGCCGGCGTCCCCAAAGAAGTATGCAGTAAACTATTGAGCTAAACATTCCAAATCCTCCAGCTCTCCTCGGCCTGAAGAATCAGCATCTCATGCCCATTCTCCACCACCGCACCCCTCTCCTCACCCCTCTGCAGAAACAAAGTCCTGGCTGGGTTATAAATGAGATCGAACAAATAATGCCGCGAAGTCAAAGCCCCATAAGGCAGCGGCGGCGCCTCCTCCACATGCGGATGCATCCCCAACGGAGTCGTATTGATAATCAAGGTATGCCCTTCCAGCACCCGCTCATCCACCTGCTCGTATCCCATATCCCCCGTATCGGGCCTCGGCCTCCTCGTCACCAGCCGGTATCCAATCCCCAGCTTCCGCAACACATACTCCACGGCTTTTGCAGCCCCGCCCGTTCCCAGGACCAACGCCTCGCGGTGATGCCCCCCGAGCTTCGAAACCAACGACTGCTCAAAACCCACCACATCGGTATTATGCCCCACGCGACGGCCACCCAGGATTCGAATGCAATTACAGGCGCCGATTTCCGTGACCACCGGGCTGCGCTCATCCAAAAAGGACAGTACCTTTTCCTTGTAAGGAATAGTAACATTGAGCCCGCACAGCAACGGGTCCGCCAGCACCTCCGTCAGCTCTCCGATATCCTGAAGGGAAAAGTTGGAATAGGAACAGTCGGTAACCCCTTCCCGCTCCCACTTCTCCGTGAAATAACGCTGTGAAAAGGAATGCGTCAGCGGATAACCCAGCAGCCCATATCTTCTCATTACGTAGAAGCTTTATCGAGGAACATATGGAAGGTATCCCCGCGAAGACCAACGCGCATGGCTTCCATGGCAATTACCTCCGTCGGAGCGATGTTCCCCAGGTTGACGTTACAACCGATCAGTTCGATAAAATACAATTGTTGCGCCTTCTGCGGAGCCTCCCACAGAATCTTCTCTGCCGGGATCTGCGTCAGAATTTCCTGAACCAGCCCCTCACGCACCTCACCGCTGCCGCGATAGATGCCCACGTTCCCCGCTTCCCGGGCTTCTGCGATCACATAGGCCGCACCCGCGCTCAGCTCGGCGCTCATCAGCTCGATCCACTTGTACGGAGGAATAATATGGGCGGCGTCCTTGCTGCCCACCTCGCTGAGAACCGTACCGTACTTGGTCAGCTTCTCGATATAACCACACTTTTCTGCGTGTGGGATCGTGATAGAGCCATCGCTAACCTCCATATATGAAATGCCATAGTCCTTGCAGACGGCAACATAATCGTCGAATTGTCCACGGATAAGAAATGCCTCGAAAAGAGTCCCTCCAAAATAAACCGGAAGGCCATAGGATTGATATACTTCGATCTTCTCCCGCAGGTTCGGCGTCACGAAGGAAGTGCCGAAACCCAGCTTGATAATGTCTACGTGCGGATGCGCCACGCTCAAAAAATTCTTTGCTTCCTCGATGCTCAACCCTTTGTCCATTACCATCGTAATCCCATGCTGGCGTGGCTTTTCCAGCCTATCCGGCATTTGCGTAAGTTTAAAGTTCATCTCTTGATTTTTAACTCCGTAAATTATTAGTGACCGGCGCAAAAATAGGAAACAATCCTATACGAAAACATAGGATGCCAAATGATGGAATATTCTAATGTAATCTTAACCAGCCGCCAGCGCCGGCGGCTCATCCATGGTCAGTCTCAGATAGACTTGTTCTTCTTGTAACGGGCAATGACATCCACCACAGGCTGGTATTGAAGTATGACGGGATTTAGCTCCAGCAGCTTCTTTAATAGTTTAGGCGACTTGGCCATGGCGTTCTCCAATTGCAACAAACCTTCCCGACTGCGACCAAGCGCAAAATAGACAGCAGATAAATAAAACACGAATAAGGGTTTACCCCCTGTAATCCGGATAGCCGTCTCCACCTGCTCCAACGCCTCCTCAAAATATTCGGCATTATACAGACAACGTATCAACGCCTCCCAACTGGATATATTCCGGGGCCTGATCCGTACCACGTTGGAGAAATACTGGATGGCCTCCTTGAATTCCCCCAGCTGCATCTTGCATTCTCCCATCGCCAGGTTATACTCCGGCTGCAGGGTATGGATCCGCATAGCGGCCTCCAATTGTTTGACCGCCTGCCCCCATTGTTCTTCGTTGATATAGGTGCAAGCCAGCTTATAATACAGTTTGCTGTCGTCGGGATTCAGGTGCGAGGCCTTGCGATAATAAAAACGGGCCTGGCCATAGTTGTCGAGCTTATCGTAACAGTGTCCGATAGCCTCATAAATCACATCCTCCGGCCGGGACAGCTCCAATACTTTTTCGAGCGATTCGATCGCATCCCTGTACTTACGGAGCCGGATATACGCATCTCCCATATTCCGGTATGCATAATCGAACTTCTCGTCGATCGCCAGGGCAAACTTATAGGCGTCTACCGCCTTCTCATATAGCTTAAGCCCCTGAAAGGCCGCCGCCAGGTTGAACCAGGCCAGCTCGTTATAAGGCTTCTCGTCGATAATCTGCTGATGCAGCTTGATGCTCTCCTCGTTCCTCCCCGTAAAGTCCGTCCAAAAGCAAATCTTATATAAGGCTTCCTCATTGGCAGGATCCTGCTCGAGTATCAGCTTCAAACAATCGAAGATCTTGTCGAACTCTTCGTAATCGTCATAGACATCAGCGAGCTCGAACAATAGCTCGATGCGCTCGTCCCCTTCGAAGTGCATAAGCGCGCTTTCTAGCAGGGACGCGGCTTTCTGAGGCTGGTCCAGCGCCAGATAAGCATCCGTTTTCAATATGTAGAGGTTGATATCCGAGCTGTCGAGGAGCTCCACCTGCTCGAGAATGGCCAGGGCTTCGTGGTAACGCCTGGTTGCGATCATCAGGTCTGCTTTCTTCACCATTAACGCCGAAGAATAAGGATACTGCTCGATTCCAAGCTCAACCGCCTCAATCGCCTGAATCAAATCCTCCGTGTCATCAAAGTAGTCGATTATCCTTTCAAAAGCCTCTTCCTCCAAGAAGGAATGACGCCTGCCACTCTTCAAATCCTGATACTGCTTCAACAATTCCTTCATTTCTTCCCGGTCCTGGTGGTATGGATTTTCTTGCATGTGTTAAAGGTTATTGTAAGTTACGGGATTAAAAATTCTCTTCCGAAAATATTTATATCCCCATTGGTGCATAATTCCTGCACCAATTTTCATCGATTTAAACCCATGGGCCTCGCTCTATCAAGGTAAAAATCTCCCCCGCCTCCGGCAACCCATCGAATCAATTTTGCGTATCTATTAACAAACGCGCACCCCGGGAAGATTAAAATCCGATGAAAAAGCTTCAGATTTTAACCTTATTTGTAACCTTTTAGGGGCTAGGGCGTTAAAGCTTTACTAAAATTTGTGATAAGCGGTTAAAAAATACCCAAAATTTTTTATTACCTTTGTACTAGAATGATGAAACCAACTACGATAAAATGGAGGAAATTGATGCGCAGAACGCTCGTCAGTGCCCTGCTGATTGCAGTGGTTGGGTTTGCTTTCGCCAGCAAAGGCGGGGGCGGGGATAAGAAAAAGGATAGCAGCTCAACTGCCCTCAAAACCAGCTTTACCCCCATCCGGACAACCATGGGCTTCACCCTCAAAGCCGGTCCTTCCTACGCCGGAAGCTACATCCTCGGAACGGAAAAGACAGCTAATCACGTCTCTTTCAATACGTTGATCACTTACGAGAAAGGCAACAGCACTTTCATCATGCCCTATCGTTACAAGATCAATACTAACGTATACCTCAACAACAGCGGCAGCAATCTCCGTCTGCTCGACCTCCGCGTCAATCTCCACAAATAATCCTCAGCTACACCAACGGGTCATAGAACAATGTATCTACATACATTGAAATTCCCACTAAAAAGATCAGGATAACCGCATAAATCCCCGCCCGCGCAACCCGCTTCTTAATTAGACACCTCAATGAAAAGATGGAAAGAAGCACAAGCACAACCGTCCACACCCCAAGATAGATAATCGATTGCTTATCAGCAAGATACGTTCTTTGGGAGAAATAGGTAAAATTCCCCGATGCCCTATCCATAATTTCCTGGATATTGACCATACACATCCAAACAACAAGAAAATAGGAAATCCCGCAAGCCGCCAGCCAGGCATTATTTTTAAAGCTCTGATTCATTTATACGCGCAGCATCCATTACCCCCCAACCCCCATCTTCTTACTCTCCTCATAATTCATCTCCCGATACCCCCCGCTCGGCAGATCAAACCTCGACGCAGGCACCGGATTCAGACTAATCCTCGAAACATTATACCGTATCTTGACATTCCCATTCGTCAGCTCATATTCCAGCGGCAACCCATCCAGCGTCCTGAAAACCGGGTCATATTGCCTGTTCTCCGGAACAATATCCTTCGTATAAAACACCGAGATCGTCATCCCCGTCTTCGTCTGCCCCGTCGCCCGGACGCATTTATAGCCCGCTATCTCCTTCGTCTCATTCGTATT
>JAFDYG010000499.1 GCA_018267545.1 Bacteroidota bacterium | reverse complement strand
ATGACGAGGCCGTTTTCTACTATCTCTATCTGCAATTCTATATCCAGAACAAGCACGAAGAAGTATTTCAGTATATACGTCAGCACAAGCTGGATGTCAGGAATAATCATCTCTATACCTATCTCTACGCCAACCTGTGTATCAACGATCATCGGTCGGCATTAGCCGAGCAGATCATCGCTCAAAAAAATGAGGCGCCGGGTTATATGGAAATGCCGGTTTGGGATTTGGAGATGGGGTATGCCAAGCTAAATCACCTGGAGCCCGAGGCTACTGTGTACCTGGAGCGTTATGTGCGTAGGTTTAAAGGACGGTTCTACGTAAAAGACGCGCTGGAGAAGCTGGGCTGGGCTTATTACCTACAGGGTGATCTGCGAAAGGCGGACTCGTTCCGGTTGTTGGTGCTGCGGAAGGGGGGAGCGGAATCGGATGCGGACAAGCAAGCGTTGAAAAATGCGCGGAGCGGGAAATGGCCTTCGCGGAAGCTGTTGGAAGCGAGGGTGCTTAGCGATGGAGGGTATTTTGCGGAGGCGTTGCAGACTTTGCAGGGGGCGAGCAGCTCCGATTTTGCATTGCCGGAGGAGAAGTGCGAGCTGGCATACCGGCTGGGGCGTATCTACGATGGGCTGGGGCGGAGTGAGGAGGCGATTGGGGCCTATCTGACGACAATCAAGACGGGGGAACATTTGAAGGAATATTATGCGGCTAGGGCTGCTTTGCAGGCGGGATATATTTATGAACAGCGTGGGGATAAGGAGCGGGCGATTTCTTTTTTTCAGAAGTGCCTGTCCATGAAGGACCATGACTTTAAAAACTCGCTGGACCAGCGGGCGAAGGCGGGAATTGTAAGGTGCAAAGGAGAATAATTACTTAATTTGCCGTCATATGATACAGCGTATCCATATTCAAAATTATGCCATTATAGAGGAGCTGACCATCGAGTTTGCGCCGCGGATGAATGTGATTACGGGGGAGACGGGTGCGGGTAAGTCGATTTTGATGGGGGCTTTGTCGCTTATACTGGGGGACCGGGCCGATACGGCGGTTTTATTGGAGAGGGAGAAGAAGTGTGTGGTGGAGGGGACGTTTGCGATGTCGGGGAATAAGGAAGTAGGTCGTTTCTTTTCGGTTCATGAGCTGGATGTGGAAGATGCTGTCGTCATTCGCCGCGAAATAGCTCCTACTGGAAAGTCGAGGGCTTTTGTAAACGATACGCCGGTGAATCTCGAGCAGCTTCGGAAGCTGAGCTCGCTCCTGGTGGACCTTCACCGGCAGTTCGATACTTTGGAGCTGGGAGAATCGGATTTTCAGCGGGAGGTATTGGATGCGCTTGCGGGGCAGGCGGCTGCAGTGGAGGGATATCGGACGGCGTACCGGAGCTGGCAGTCGGCGGTCCGGGAGCTGGCGACTTTACAGGAGCAGAAGGCGCAGTTCAACAAGGAGCTGGACTATAATAAATTTCTTTTCGACGAATTGAACGAGGTTTCGCTTCGGGAGAACGAGCTGGAGGAGCTGGATCAGGAATTGAAGCTGTTGAATAACTCGGAGGGTATCAAGACGGCCCTATCGAAAGTATACTATGATCTGAAGGAAGGAGAGCAGCCGATGGTGCAGCAACTGCGGTCGTTGCAGCATTCGTTGCAGACATTTTCCGGATTTCATCCGGAGCTAAAGGGGCTTGCCGAGCGAATGTCGTCTGCGCAGATCGAATTGCAGGATATCGCCAGTGAGGTAGAGCGGATCAACGACGAGGTGGGATATGACCCGCGCCGGATTGAAGAGATCAACGAACGGCTTTCTGCCGGATATAAATTATTGAAGAAGCATGGCGTGCAGACTACGGCCGATTTGCTTTTGATTTTGCGTCAGCTGGAGGTTAAATTGAAGGACTCGCTGCAGGTGGATGAAAGCATTGCTGCGGGTGAGAAGGAAGTAAATCGTCTACTGCAGGACGTCAAGAAGAAGGCTACGGTCTTGTCGAAGGGTCGGCAGGCGCAGGTAGAGCCGTTGGAGCAGCAGGTCAACAAGCTTTTGAAGCAGGTGGGGATGCCCAATGCGCGGCTGAAGGTGCAAGTGGAGGCAGGGGAGCTGAATTCTTTTGGGATGGATGGGATCGAATTTCTTTTCGACGCCAATAAGAGCAATCGTTTTGAGCCGATCCGGAAAGTGGCTTCCGGCGGGGAACTGAGCCGGCTGATGCTTTGTATCAAGTCGCTGGTGGCCGAGTCGATCGATCTGGCTACGTTGATCTTCGACGAAATCGACACGGGTATTTCGGGTGAGGCCGCCAAGCAGGTCGGGATTATCCTAAAGGGGCTGGCGAAGAGGAGGCAGGTCATTTGTATCACGCATCAGCCGCAGATTGCGGGTAAGGCGGACGCACATTATTTTGTCTACAAACAGGTTAAGGGGGACTCGATCAAGACCAATATACGTGTACTGAGTCAGGATGAGCGTATCACGGCCATTGCGCAGATGCTGAGCGGTGAGAAGCCGACGGCTGCGGCGTTGGAGAATGCGAAAGAGATGATAATGCAATAGCTGCGCCGGTCGGCGCGGCGTCTTATGATGAAACTGCGTTCCATACTTATTATTGTTTCGCTCGCGCTGGCGATGGTTCCTTTCTATTACATCAACCGGTGGTTACAAGAAGTGATCAGGCCGAGGGATTCGGCGGGGCGGTTCTTTCTTTTTTTGTTTGCGAATTTTTTGGGGATAGTCGTTTATACGGTGCTGGTGGTTGGACTGGCGGTGAGGTTGTTTGGGCGATAAATGTCGAATCTGCTATATTTGACCTCAAATTGAGGGTTTTAAAAATTCAATCTATGTCATACAACCTGCTAAAAGGGAAAAAAGGGATAATTTTTGGGGCGTTGGACGAAAAGTCTATTGCCTGGAGAACGGCTATACGGTGCCATGAGGAAGGCGCCCAGCTGGTGTTGTCGAATGCGCCGGTGGCTTTGCGGATGGGTGAGATCAATAAGCTGGCGGAAGCGGTGAATGCGCCGGTGATAGGAGCGGATGTGACCAGCATGGAAGATTTGAAGAAGCTGTTCGAGGAGTCGATGAAGCATTTTGGCGGAGGCATCGATTTCGTGCTGCACTCGATCGGGATGGGTTTGAATGTACGCAAGGGTAAGCACTATACGGAGATGGACTACGAGTGGAATAAGAAGACGAACGATATTTCGGCTACGTCTTTGCATCGTGTGCTACGGACGGCCTGGGATCTGGACGCGTTGAATGAAGGCGCCAGTGTTGTTGCGCTGACCTATATCGCTGCGCAGCGGGTATTCCCCGATTACAACGAGATGGCGGATGCGAAGGCGCTGCTGGAGAGCATAACGCGTAGCTTTGGCTATCACTATGGGGTGAAGAAGAAGGTTCGGGTCAATACGATATCGCAGTCGCCTACGCGGACGACGGCAGGGAGTGGGGTGAAGGGCTTCGATGGATTTATCGATTTTGCGGAGAAGATGAGCCCGCTGGGGAATGCGTCGGCCGATCAATGTGCGGACTATTGCGTGACGATGTTTAGTGATCTGACGAAGATGGTGACGATGCAGAATCTGTTCCATGATGGAGGGTATTCCAATACGGGAGTGACGGAAGCGGTCATCAAGCAGATGGAGAAGTAGACTGTTTCTGTAGACAATAAAGGATTAAAAAAGCGCTCATTTTGAGCGCTTTTTTCTTTGGCTAAGTTATTGATAATCAGTATTCATCCTCGTTAAAAAAGAAGTCCTCCTGACTCGGGTAGTCCGGCCAGATGTCGTCGATGCCTTCATAG
Source organism: Bacteroidota bacterium (assembly GCA_018267545.1). Classification (GTDB taxonomy): domain Bacteria; phylum Bacteroidota; class Bacteroidia; order Chitinophagales; family Chitinophagaceae; genus Puia. The sequence goes on along the minus strand of JAFDYG010000499.1, from coordinate 14,454 downwards.
ATTTCCCCTTCGTCCTCGAGCTCTTGTAGGTTTTCCACTACTTCGATGGGGGCACCGGAACGAATAGCATAGTCGATCAGTTCATCTTTAGTAGCCGGCCAGGGGGCGTCTTCGAGGTAGCTGGCTAATTCAAGTGTCCAAAACATCGTTCTTAATTTTTCGCAAAAGTAATTTTTATAACGAAACCACCAAATACCAGTTGAAATTAAACCTTTTTCCCAGGGTTCCCCCGTACAATTTTTCCAAAAATCTCCTTTTTGCTACTGCATATATGGGGCCTAACGTGTAGGTTTGCCGATAGTTTGAAACGGGGCTTCAAATCAATAGTATGTTAACAGCCAAGGGAATAGAGAAATATTACGGCAATCTATGGGTTTTGAAGGGCGTGGACGTGTCGATTGCGAAGGGGGAAATTGTCAGCATTGTCGGGCCTTCCGGTTCGGGGAAGAGCACCTTGCTGCATATCCTCGGCACGCTGGACGAGCCGGCCAGGGGGCAGATATTTTTACAGGATAAGAAAATTCATGAATTGAAGGGGCGGCCGCTGGCTGACTTCCGTAACCGGCATATCGGATTTGTCTTTCAGTTTCACCATCTGCTGCCGGAGTTCAGTGCGTTAGAGAACGTTTGTATTCCGGGGTGGATTGCGGGGCGGAATAAGCGGGAGGTAGAAGAGCGGGCCTTGCAGCTATTGGATATATTGGGGGTGGGGCACCGGGTGGAGAACAAGCCTGGGGCCTTATCGGGCGGGGAGCAGCAGCGGGTAGCGGTGGCGAGGGCGCTGATCAATAATCCGGATATCGTCTTTGCGGATGAGCCGACGGGCAATCTGGATACGGCCAATGCGAAAGAGCTGCACCAGCTATTTTTTGACCTGCGGGGGCAGTTTCAGCAGACTTTTTTGATCGTTACGCATAATGAGGAGCTGGCGCGGATGAGTGACCGGGTCCTTCATATGAAGGACGGGTTGATTGTTTAGATGCGGGGTTTCCAGGGGATTTCGGGTGCGTTGAGCTGGTGAGCGATGTATCGGGAAAGCTGAAAGAAATAGTCGCTAAGGCGGTTTATATAGCGGATAACGATGGGTTCTACATATTCCTGCTCCTCTTGCATGCGAACGCAGGCGCGTTCGGCACGGCGACATACGCAGCGAACGACGTGGGCTGTGGATACGGCAACGTGACCTCCGGGGAGGATGAAGGATTTCATGGGGGGGAGTGCGTCATCCATCCGGTCGATTTCAAGCTCCAGTGCAGTTATATCTTCTTCTTTTAAGTCGGGAATTTTCAGCTTAGATTCTTTTTCGGGGTCGCAGGCGAGGGAGGCGCCGATGGTGAAGAGTCGATCCTGGATTTCGCTTAATAGGGGGTGGTTTTGAGAGGCGATGGCGAGCTGGTCACCGAGGAGACCGACGAAGGAGTTGAGCTCATCTACGGTGCCGTAGGATTCGATACGCAGGTGGCTTTTGGGGACCTTGGTACCTCCGATGAGGGAGGTCGACCCTTTGTCTCCGGTCTTGGTATAGATTCGAAATGCCATGATTTTTTGTGTTTATGCGGGAGTAGGGTATAGGGGGTGAGGGCGGAGGGCTATACGGATTCGACGGCGCGTCTGCGGTCGCTTTCGATGATGCCGTCGCGCAGACGGACGATGCGATGGGCATAGTTGGCGATGTCTTCTTCGTGGGTGACGAGCACGACGGTGTTACCGGCCGCCTGGATATTGGAGAAGATATCCATGATTTCGATAGAAGTCTTGGTGTCGAGGTTACCCGTAGGTTCATCCGCGAGGATGAGGGAGGGTTTGTTGATGAGGGCGCGGGCGATGGCTACGCGTTGAGCCTGGCCTCCGGAGAGCTCATTGGGTTTGTGGTGGCTGCGGTCGGCGAGGTTGACCTGTTCGAGGACGGCCAGGGCGCGCTCGTGGCGTTCTTTTCGGGAGATACCGGCGTAGACGAGGGGCAGGGCCACGTTCTCGGCTGCGGTCAGCCGGGGCAGCAGGTGGAACTGTTGAAAGACAAATCCGATTTCCAGGTTCCTTACGTCTGCCAGGTTATCGTCGGGCATCTTGCTGACGTCCTGTCCATTGAGGATATAACGGCCGGATGTAGGCGTATCCAGGCAGCCCAGGATATTCATGAGCGTGCTCTTTCCGGACCCGGAGGGACCCATCAGGGCAACGTATTCATTTTTTTGGATATCGAGCGACACCCCTTTGAGCACCTGCAGGGCTTGCTTGCCCATGAAATAGCTTTTTTCGATGCGTTCGAGGTGTATAATCGGAGTGGTAGAGGTCATGGGATGGAGGTTCAGGATTTGCGGATGACTTTGGGAACTTTAAAATAGGTGCCATCGGTGGCGGGGGCTGCTGCCAGGGCGGTTTCCCGGCTGATGGAGCCCTGCGGTTCATCGGCCCTTAGCACGTTGGTTTCCGGGCTCATATGTAGTAATGGTTCTACACCGGTAGTGTCCAGCTCGCCGAGCTTTTCGACGAAGTGGATCATCCGCTGAAGGTCTTTTTTTATCTCTTCCTTTTCTGCTGCGTTGAATTCCAGGCGTGAGAGATTCGAAAGATTGTTGATCAATGAGTCATTGACTTCCATTCAGGTGCTTTGGCACAAAAATAGCTATCTTCGCGCTTCTTATGGAAAAAAAGAGAGAAATCGTTATGAGCGGCATCCGGCCGACGGGATTCCTGCACCTGGGCAACTATTTCGGGGCGCTGAGGAACTATGTCCGGATGCAGGAATCATACAATTGTTATTTTATGGTGGCCGACCTGCATGCGTTGACCACATTGAAAGATACCAAGGAGCTGAAGGGGCATGTGCGCCGGGTGCTTGCCGAGAATATCGCCAGCGGGCTGGACCCGGAAAAGGTCGCTTTTTACTGTCAGAGTCATGTGCCGGAAACGGCGGAGCTATATTTATTGCTGAATATGCTGGCTTATGTTGGGGAATTGGAGAAAACTCCGACCTTCAAGGACAAGGTCCGGCTGCAGCCGATGAATGTCAATGCCGGTCTGCTGACCTATCCTGTTCTTCAGGCCGCGGATATCCTGCTGCACCGGGCGACCCTGGTGCCGGTCGGAAAGGACCAGGAACAGCACCTGGAGATGGCGCGGAACTATGCCAATCGTTTCAATCAGCGGTATGGCGAGGTCTTTCCGGAGCCCTATGCTTTCAACTTTGGAGAAGACCTGGTCAAGGTTCCCAGCCTGGATGGCGCGGGGAAGATGAGTAAGAGTGAAAATCAGCTAGCTACGCTGTATCTTGCCGACGACGACGATGCTATCCGCAAGAAGATCAGCAAGGCCAAGACAGAGAGCGGGGGAGCGCCCGGGGCGCCGGTGCCGGATTCGGTGGCGAATCTTTTCCAGCTGATGCGGCTGGTCGGAGGTGAAACGGCTGCTTATGAGGCGCAGTTTAATGAAGGGACGATCCGGTATGGGGATATGAAGAAGGAACTGGCGGAGCGGATGATCGCCTTTATTACGCCCATCAGGGAGAAGGCGGAGGCGATTCGTAACGACGAAGCCTATCTGCGGAAGGTAATGGATATGGGAGCGGAGAAGGCCAGGGCCAGCGCAAAGGTCACGCTGGAGCTGGCGAAGGAAGCTATCGGTCTCAACTACTACTAAAATCAACCACCTGTATAACACACCATGGTAAAGAATAAGAAGCCTAAACATATCGCTGTGGCCGGCAATATCGGAGCCGGTAAGACGACGTTGACGGAAATGCTGAGCAAGCACTATCGTTGGATTCCCCAGTTCGAAGACGTCGACCACAACCCTTATCTGAACGACTTCTATGAGGACATGCCCAGGTGGTCCTTCAACCTGCAGATCTTCTTTCTGAACAGCCGGCTCAACCAGCTGCTGGAAATTCATACCGGTACCGAGACGGTTATCCAGGACCGGACCATCTACGAGGATGCGCACATCTTTGCGCCCAACCTGCACGAGATGGGGCTGATGAGCAAGCGCGACTACAACAACTACTTTCAATTCTTCCAGACGCTGAAGCGCATGGTGCAGCCTCCGGACCTGCTGATCTATCTGCAGGCTTCCGTTCCGACGCTGGTGGCGCAGATCCAGAAGCGGGGCCGGGAATACGAGGAGAATATCCGGCTGGACTATCTCAAGCGGTTAAACGACTTCTACAATAAATGGATCGAGGGTTATAAGGAAGGTCCGTTATTGATTATCGACATCGATAAGAATAAGTTTCCGGAGAATGAAGAGCATTTGGGGGAGATCATCACTCGGATCGACTCGCAACTATATGGATTGTTTTAAAAAGCACTGGTGGGGTTCCTATAAAAAGAAAACCCCACCAAGTGGTATTGATGGAGTTAGTTTTGGCAAACAATCGAAGACTTCGATCGTCAATTGATGCGCCAAGTTCTGGAAAATCTTTTTAATTTAAAACTTTTTTTAACTTTTTTTTTCTGTTTTGGTGGGTTACCCCGCTGGCCGCTTCCTGCTGGCTAGCCGGTAACCGGTCCCGCCTTCCTGATTTCTTCGCTTACGCCGGCGGCATATTTCTCAAAATTTTTGGTAAACCAGCCTGCGACGGTGGAGGCCATCTCGTCATAGGCGGCCTTGTCGGGCCAGGTATTGCGTGGGCTTAGGAGTTCCTTGGGAACGCCGGGGCAGCTGCAGGGCATGGCCATTCCAAACACTGGGTGGGCTTGGTATTCGACCGTATCCAAGGCGCCTGCCAGGGCGGCGTTGATCATGGCGCGGGTGTAGGTCAGGTCGATGCGTTTGCCTTTTCCGAAGGGGCCGCCCGACCAGCCGGTGTTGATCATCCAGACTTTGACCCCTTGCTGCCTGATCTTTGCGCCCAGCAGGTCGGCGTACCGGCCCGGGTGCAGCGGTAAAAAGGGTGCGCCGAAGCAGGCGCTGAAGGTGGGTTTGGGCTCGGTGATACCGGTTTCGGTGCCGGCGACCTTGGCGGTATAGCCGGAAATGAACTGGTACATGGCCTGGCTGGGGGTCAGCTGGGAGATTGGCGGTAAAACGCCATAGGCATCACAGGTCAGGAAAAAGATATTCCTTGGCGCTGGACCGTAGGAGGGGGTAAGGGCGTTGTCGATATAGGAAAGGGGGTAGGAGACCCGGGTATTTTCGGTAATGGAGCCGTCTTCGAAATTGATCCGGTTGGTTCCCTCGAAGAACTTTACGTTTTCCACCAGGGCGCCGGGGCGGATGGCGCGATAGATCTGGGGTTCTTTTTCTTCTTTCAAATTGATACACTTGGCGTAGCAGCCGCCTTCAAAATTGAAAACGCTGTCGGCGGTCCATCCGTGCTCGTCGTCACCGATGAGCTTACGGCTGGGGTCTGCGCTGAGCGTGGTCTTGCCTGTACCGCTGAGACCAAAGAAGATGGCGGTATCGTCGTCTTCGCCTCTATTGGCCGAGCAGTGCATGCTCAATACTTTCTTTTCGTGGGGCAGGATATAATTGAGGATAGTAAAGATACCTTTCTTCATCTCGCCGGTATAGCCCGTGCCTGCAAGCAGGATGAGGCGATGGCGGAAGGAGATGGCGACGGCGTTGGAGCCGCGGGTGCCGCAGCGGGCGGCGTCCAGCTGCAGACCGGGTGCGGAGAGGATCTGCCAGTCGGGTTGAAAATTATCGAGCTCCTCTTCGGTGGGGCGGAGGAACATGTTATACGCAAAGAGATTGGTCGAGGGAGTTTCGTTGACGACCCGGATATTGAGCCGGTATTCGGGGTCGGCGCAGACGTAGCAGTCGCGTACCCAGACTTCGGGGAGCTGGTTGAGCCAATTACGGATAGAGGAGAAAAAGACGTCGAAGTGGTGTTCTTCCATGGGCTGATTGAAATCATTCCAGTGAATCGTGTCGGTGGTGATCTCATCCTTTACGATGTAGCGGTCTTTTGGGCTGCGGCCGGTAAAAGTGCCGGTCCGGATGACGAGGGCGCCGGTGTCGTTGAGCTCGCCTTCTCTTCTGCGGAGGCTTTGCCGGACGAGTTCGGAGGGGGGAAGCTGGTAGTGTAGCTTGTCGGTCAAGTGTAAGCCCAGCTTGACCAGGCGGTCCGCCGGGGCTGCGATAACAGGTACTGACATAGAGAGCAATCGTTTGTTTGAGACAAAGCTAAAATTAAATTTTTCTATAGCAAGGCTCAAAAAGGCCTTCAAATTAGATATTATCAAATATGGGGCACGATTGGTTAAAATATTGCCAAACTAACGATTGTTAGTTTGGGTGCAATCGAGTGAATCGGGCTAATTAGTAATCAATCCATAAATTTGTTGCCCCGGCCCTGGATGGGGCGGAAAAAATAACTAATGAAATACTTTCCGATACTTCCCGAGCTTTTTACCGCCAACCGGTCGCGGTTTGCTGCTGCGATGGAGCCGGCTTCGATCGCCATATTTGTCAGCAACGATGAAATGCCTTCCAATGGAGACGCGCACTATACTTTTCGTCAGAACAGCGATCTGTTTTGGCTATCGGGTATAAGCCAGGAGGACAGCATGGTGATTTTATTTCCGGGCCATCCCGACCCGCGTTACAGGGAGGTGCTGGTGCTTGTGCGGCCCAATGAGACGAAAGAGAAATGGGATGGCAAGCGGCTGCGGGCAGACGAGGCAAAAAAGATCTCGGGTATCGGGACGGTGGTCTGGCTGGATGCGCTGGACGCTCAGCTGCAGCAGTGGGTGCATCTGGCGGATACGATCTATCTCGACTCGAATGAGAATGACCGAAAGAGCGGCCCGTCGATCACAAGGGAATACCGGTTTATCCGGGAGATGCAGGAAAAGTATCCGCTGCATGGCTATCGCCGGTCGGCCAAGATATTGCGGGATGTGCGTACGGTAAAGACTGCGCTGGAAGTTTCGCAGATGCAGGAAGCGGCCGATATCACGGGAGCGACGTTTCAAGACGTGCTGAAGATGATCCGGCCGGGAATAATGGAATATGAGATCGAGGCGGAAATCTATCGGGGGTTCTTGTCGCGGAAGAGCTCGGGGCCGGCCTATAATAGCATCATCGCCAGTGGGGATCGGGCGAGGACGCTGCACTATGTTAGCAACAACCAGGAATGTAAGGATGGGGAGCTGATCCTGATGGATTTTGGGGCGGAATATGGCGGGTATTGCGCTGATCTGACGCGGACGGTGCCGGTCAATGGAAAATTTTCCAAACGTCAGAAAGAGGTCTATAATGCCTGCCTGGATCTCCATCGTTTTGCTAAGAGCTTGTTAAAGCCGGGAATTAGCCTGGCGGATTATCATAAACAAATGGGGGAAGAGGCGGGAAAAGCGTTTGTTCGTATAGGATTACTGACGGAGTCGGATCTAAAGAATCAGACGCCGGAGAATCCTGCCTATTTCAAGTATATGTATCACGGTGTTTCGCATCACCTGGGGATTGACGTGCATGATCTGGGGCCGCGGAGCGAGCCGCTTAGGGAAGGAATGGTATTGACGGTGGAGCCGGGGATTTATATCGAGGAGGAGCAGATGGGAATACGGATAGAGAATGACGTATGGATTACGGCGGATGGGAATCTGGACCTTATGGGGAAGATACCGATCACGGTAGAGGAGATAGAAGCTGTTATGCAAAGCGGGCCACGGGCCCGATAGCCGAAGGCTCGACATTGAATTAGATCGCGCCGGAGGTTTATATTGCGGAGAAAACCGTAGGCGCGATCGGAAATAAAATCATAATTTTCAGGCTCATTATGAAAAATATACCGAATCTGTTCACGCTGCTCAATTTGTTCTTTGGTTGCATTGCGGTCATCCTGATCCTGCAGAATGGAATTGTGGTCATGTCCAATGCGGAGGGCACGCAATATGTAAGCATGCCGGAGAAGATATGGGCTGCGTCCTTGTTTATCGGCCTTGCGGGACTGGTAGACTTTCTGGATGGGTTGGTGGCCCGCATCTTCAATGCGACCTCGCCGATGGGCAAGCAGCTGGACTCTTTGGCTGACCTGGTGAGCTTTGGTGTGGCGCCGGGGATGATCCTTTATCAGCTGCTGCGGCTGAGCTATGCCGGAGAGAAGGATGCGTTGGATGTATCTGTAGTGTGGCTATTGCCCGCGCTTTTATTTCCTTGTGCAGCGGCATACCGGCTGGCGCGTTTCAACCTGGATACTTCGCAGACCTATGGGTTTAAGGGTGTGCCTACTCCGGCGGCCGGATTGCTGATCGCGTCCCTGCCGCTGATTGCCTGGTATACTAGCAGTCCGATGGTGGAAGGGGCGTTGGCGAATAAGTGGTTTTTATATGGGTTGACATTGCTTGTGGCGTGGTTAATGGTCAGTAAGCTGCCGTTGATGGCGTTGAAGTTCAAGGACTCTTCCCTCAAGAATAATATGCCGAAAATAGTCCTGGTGGGGCTGGCTGCTGTGCTGGCGATCTTTCTCCGGTGGCTGGCTGTTCCGGCGATATTCGTCCTTTACATTATCGTATCTTTAGTCACAGCCAGAAAAAATGCTTAATTTTACGCCTTAAAAATAAACACAACATGACCTTTTCTGTTCAGGTTAAAGTTATGCCGTTAAAGGAATTGTTAGATCCGCAGGGTAAGGCGGTAATGGGTGGCTTGCAAAATCTTGGTATAAAAAGTGTGAGCGATGTTCGTATCGGAAAGAGCATTGCGCTGCAGATAGAGGCGTCGAGCGCAGACGAGGCGCGGAGTATCGCTGAGGAAGCGGGGCACAAGCTGCTGGCCAATCCGGTGATGGAATACTTCGAGATAGCCGTAAATTAATCAGTCGTTTTGCTTTATATTGTTCCTTCTCCCATTGGTAATCTACAGGATATTACGCTAAGGGCTTTGGACGTCTTGAAAAGTGTGGATCTGATCCTGGCAGAGGATACGCGGAACTCTTCCCGATTGCTAAATCATTATCAGATAATCAAGGCGCTTTCGCCCTATCACCAGCATAATGAGCATAAGGTCCTGCACCACCTGGTGGACCAGCTACTGCAAGGAAAGAAGATGGCATTGCTGACGGATGCCGGGACGCCTGGCGTATCCGATCCGGCTTTTCTGCTGGTCCGGGAATGCATCAAGGTGGGCGTAAGGGTCGAATGTCTGCCGGGTGCGACGGCGTTTGTGCCGGCGTTGGTAAATAGCGGACTGCCGATGAACCGGTTTTCCTTCGAAGGTTTTCTGCCGCCTAAAAAAGGGCGGCAGACGTTATTAAAGCAATTGGCGATAGAGGAGCGGACGTTGGTTTTTTACGAATCGCCGATGCGGCTGGTAAAGACCCTGGAGGAGCTGGCGGGATATTTTGGGGAGAACCGGCTTTGTTGCGTTAGCCGGGAATTGTCGAAATTGTACGAGGAAAATAAGCGGGGAACGTTAAAAGAGGTGGCCGATTATTTCCGGGAGAAGGGGGTGAAGGGGGAAATCGTGCTGGTTGTCGAGGGCGCGCCTGCGGGCAAAAGGCAACGGAAGGAAGAAGAGGACGAAGACGAATAAGTGAATCATAACCTAAATATATGTTTTTATGAAGAAGTTACTTTATCTATTGCTTATCGGTGCATCTCTGTTGGCGGTCGTTCCAGCAAAGGCTCAGTTTGGGTCGGTTCCTGGTATTGTGACCGATTCTTTTAAAGTAAAATATGCGGACGCCAAGTCTGTGAGCTGGTCGAGCAAGATCGGTGGAACTTATCAGGCTACGTTTACCCAAGGAAGCGGAACGGAGAAGTATGTTGCAAAATTTGGGAAGAAGGGGGAGTGGAAGCAGACGACGAAGGTTATCTCCAAGGATGACATGCCGGCGGCTGTAAAGGATGGTCTGGCCAAGAGCAAGTATGCAAATGCGACGGAATGGGAAGTACGGGAAGTGACGGTGATTTATCTGCCGGGCAGCGTTACGCAGTATAATGTTTTGGCCGCAAAGAACGATATTCAAAAAAGAAATCTGTTGTTCAGCAACGACGGCCGTTTGCTGAAGGATGGAAATACTTTATAGTACACGCACACACGAGAGCATAACATAATGAGAAAATCAATCAGTCTATTCGGGGTGATCGTTCTGCTGCATCACCTGTCTGCCTTTGCGCAGCCCGATCGTTGGCAGCAGCGGGTGAAGTATACGATGGATGTCCAGATGGATGTTCAGACGAACCGGTTTACGGGGAGCCAGACGCTCGTCTATACCAACAATTCGCCGGACACGCTGTACAAAGTGTTCTATCACCTGTACTGGAATGCATTCCAGCCGAATAGTATGATGGATAGCCGCAGCCGTGAGCTGGGGAAGGTTATGCTCGGCCGTCGTGGCCGGCAGGAGCCGGATTGGGACGAGCGGGTAAAGGATCGCATCCAGCACCTGACCCCCGACGAGATCGGTTATCAGAAGGTCTTGTCGTTGAGCATGAATGGCGTGCCGCAGACCTACAAGACGGACGAGACCATCCTGGAGGTGAAGCTGAGCAAGCCGATCCTGCCCAAGGCTATGGTCACCTTCCAGATGAAATTCGAGGCGCAGGTGCCTTTGCAGATTCGTCGCAGCGGAAGGGACAATCCCAATACCGGTGTGCGCTATTCTATGAGCCAGTGGTATCCAAAAATGTGCGAATACGACTATGAGGGGTGGCATCCTACTCCCTATGTGGCCAGAGAATTCTATGGCGTATGGGGGGATTATGATGTGACGATCAATATCGACAAGCACTACCTGATCGGCGGCTCGGGCTATTTGCAGAATCCGCAGCAGATCGGGTTTGGCTATGAAGCTCCCGGAACGAAGGCGGTGCAGCCTGCCGGGGACAAGCTGAGCTGGCATTTCCTGGCTCCGAATGTGCACGACTTCATGTGGGCTGCGGATCCCGACTACAAGCACTTGATTCGCCGCGTACCGAATGGTCCGGTCATCCACGTCATCTATAAAAATGCGAAGAACGATCCTACCCAGGATACGCTCTGGAATAAGCTGGCGGATGGGGCTGTGATAGCGCTTCCGTTTATCGAGAAGACTTTTGGTCCCTACCCGTACAAGCAATATTCCTTTGTGCATGGCGGGGATGGCGGTATGGAATATCCCATGAGCACCCTGATCAATGGACCCAGCCTTGGGACGGCTTTTCACGAGTGGATGCACAGCTGGTACCAGGGGATGATGGGCACCAACGAATCGGAGTACGCATGGATGGACGAAGGTTTTACGAGCTATGCGTCGTCGCGGGTGAACAGCTACTATTATCACGAGATGCTTCGTCTTCATCCTGGGGATGCCGGTCTTCAAAAGATCGTAGACCGGGAGAAGGAAGAGCAGCCTTTATATCATTCGGGTTCTTATAACTCCTATTTTGCCCTGGTAAGAAGCGGCCTGGAAGAGCCGTTGACGACCCATGCCGATCACTTCAATACGAACTTCGGGTATTCGATCGCCGCCTATTCCAAGGGCGCGATGTTCCTGGAGCAGCTGGGATATATCGTGGGCGCCGATGTCAGGGACAAGGTCCTGCTGGAGTACTACCGTTCCTGGCGTTTCAAGCATCCGAATGCGGGTGATTTCGTCCGGGTGGCGGAGAAGGTGAGCGGCCAGCAGCTGGACTGGTACAAGGAATATTGGGTGAATACGACCAAGACCATCGACTATGGTATCGATAGTCTTTGGGAAGAGGGGGGAAAGACCAGGATCCGTCTGAAAATGGTCGGAAAGATGCCGATGCCCCTGGACGTATTGATTCAATACAAGGACGGTAGCAAGGAAATGGCCTATATTCCTCAATACTCGCAGTTTGGCGAGAAGCCGGTGGAAGACCCGGCCGTACCCAGGACGAGCTTCGAGCCCTGGAAATGGACGCACCCGACCTATACGTTCGAACTGAACAGGAAGCTGACGGACATGAAGGTGGTGGACATAGACCCAAGCTGGCGGCTGGCGGATGTGGACAGGAAGAATAATCGATTAGAACTGAACTGGTAAATAAAAAAGAAACCCCATCATTAGATGGGGTTTTCTTTAGCAAATTCATTCAATTTCCTGCGTGTGCGGATAAGGTGAAATGACTAATCGTACTTGATGCAAACAGCCCTTGATACAAAGGTAGATGCCCGTGGAGGGTAAAACAATACCACTTTGTGGTAGTTTACTCTGTAGGGTTACCGGCCATAGAATTTGTTAATGGCCTCTACCCTGTTATTCACATGTAACTTTTCGTATATGTGGTACACGTGCTTACGGACTGTTTCCTGGCTAATATAGAGCTTGGCGGCTATTTCTTTATAGAGCATCCCCTGGGCGAGCAGCTCGAGGATTTCGTTTTCCCGGTTGGAAAGGATGCTGATGGCCTTGGCTGGTGCGCTGGTTATGCCTGTATCTGCCGTGGCCGGGGCTCCGACCTGGAAGGCGTTGACGACCTTGCGGGCGATCTGGCTGCTCATGGGGGCGCCGCCTTCGTATAGCTCGCGGAGGGCGTCCAGAAGCTTACCAGGCGCCGTCTTTTTGAGGATATAGCCATTGGCGCCGGCCTTGAGGGCTTCGAAGATTTTTTCGTCTTCTTCATAGATGGTACACATCATGAAGAGTATTTCCGGGTGCAGCGGTTTGAGCTGTCTTACACAATCTATACCATTCTCTCCGTCTCCGAGGTTGATGTCCATCAGGACCACATTAGGTTTCACCTGGGGGATCTTCTGCAAAGCTTCTTCTGCGTCTGCATATGATCCTGCGAGTGTATACCCATCTGCCATCAGGATGATCTGTTCGAGGGCAGAGCGGATGTCTTTGTTATCATCTACAATGCAAACAGATATAGTCATGGTGCAAAGGTCTTATGCTTTCCTCATATAAAAATACCATTTACTGGTAATTTTTAGCGGTTATTTAGGGGAAGGATACCTGCAGGAGGTATTTTTCGCGGAAGTAATCGAGCGGGAAGAGGTCATAGATTTCCATGATTTTGGGGCGGGTGCCGCTTTCCGAGATTTCGGCGGAGAGATCGCCGCCTTTTAGGCAGATGAGACCGTTGGGTAGGATGTCTGCATCGGATTTTGTAGAGGGTTTTCGCAGCAGGGGATGGGCCCAGGTCCAAAGCTCTTTAAGGGGGGCTACGGCGCGGGATACGGCTACGTGGAACTTGCGATTTTTTATTTCTTCCGCACGGCTGTGCTGGGTAGTGATGTTGCTGATGCCTGCGCCTTCCTTTACCGCCTCGATGACCTTTAGCTTCTTGCCAATGCTATCCACCAGGTGAAAGCGGGTCTCGGGGAAGAAGATGGCCAGTGGGACGCCCGGGAAGCCGCCGCCTGTGCCGATGTCGATCACTTCCATACCTGGCTGAAAATCAAATGCGGCCGCGATAGCCAGGGAATGAAGGACGTGCTTTTCGTAGAGACTGTCGATGTCTTTACGGGAGATGACGTTGATTTTTGTATTCCATTCTTTATACAGCCCTTCCAACGCCGTTAGCTGCTGCAGCTGCAAGGGAGTGAAATCCGCAAAATAACCGCGGACTATTTCCAGGCTTTTCGAGGCTTCTTCCATAGTGTGCTGGCAAAGATGAGATAATATAAGAACATCCAGATGTCGAGGAGGCCCCACCAGGGGAAGAGGTCTTCTTCTCCGAGGCGGCGCATTGTCTTTTGAAAGATATACCCTTGTACGATGAAGCGGATGCCAAAGAAGATCAGGGCCAGCTGCCAGTCGAAGAAGAGGCTGACGATCAGGAGCGGGTAAAAAAGGACGTGGCTAACCGAGTACAGGCCGAGAAGGAATTTATGCATGGGCTTGTAGTACTTGGCGGTGCTGTAGTGCCGGGACTTTTGGCGGAACCATTCGGAAAAAGTTTTCTTGGGTTCCGAGAGGGTGAAAGTATCCGGGTCGATGACAATGGCGGTATTTTCCTTAGTTGCGACCTTGTTGATAAAGAGGTCGTCGTCACCGCCGGGGAGGTGGTTGATAGCGGAGAAGCCCTTGTTGCGGAAGAACAATTCCTTCTTGTAAGAAAGGTTTCTGCCGACGCCCATATAGGGCATACCTGCCAGTGCATAGGAAAGGTATTGCAGGGCGGTATGGAAAGTATCGAAGCGAATAATTTTATTCAGGAAGCCTGGTCCTTTTTTGTAAGGGCTATAGCCGAGCACTACTTCGATGCCGTTGTGGTAGCCGTCCTGCATCTTGTGCATCCAAAACTCGCTGGCGGGTACGCAGTCTGCGTCGGTCAGGAGCACGATCTCATAGCGGGCTTCTTTGATGCCCATGCTGAGCGGGTACTTCTTACCGGGAATGCCGATGGCTTCGTGCTCAAGATTGACGATATGGAGGCCTTTGAAGGTTTTTTTGAATTCGTCCAGCAAGAAACGGGTATCGTCCTGGCTATTGTGATTGACGACGATGATTTCGTGTGTGCTTGGATACTTCTGTACGAGTGCGCCGGGAAGGTGGGTGACGAGACGTGCGGCTTCATCGCGGGCACAGATGATGACGCTGACGGGATGTTGCTG
>JAFDYG010000498.1 GCA_018267545.1 Bacteroidota bacterium | reverse complement strand
TGGGGGGTAGGGAGGATACGGGGGGGACGGGGTTTGGGCAGAACGGCTCGCGGGTGTTGATTTCCAATGAGTATACTAATAGGCTGGTGCATAAGTGGAGGGCGGAAGAGGCGTCGATTCTGGTAGGGACGAGGACGGCGATGCTGGATGATCCGGCGTTGACGGCCCGATTGTGGAGTGGACCGGATCCGGTTCGGTTGGTGATCGACAAGGATTTGAGACTGCCGGGGTCGTTGAAGTTGTTTGATAAAAGCGTGAAGACGGTTGTTTTTAATTTGGAGAGGCATGAGGAGTTGGGGCCGCGACGCGAAGGGGAGCAGACTTTGATTTATTATCAGCTGGCTACGGATAGCAGTCTGGTGCATCAGCTGTCAATGGCGTTGTACCAGCTCAAGATACAGAGTGTATTGGTGGAGGGCGGGGCGAGGCTCTTGCAGTCGTTTATCGACGAGGGGTATTGGGATGAGGCGAGGGTGATTACCAATACGGAATTGCAACTGACGGGTGGGCTGGCGGCGCCGGTACTGCCGGTTGTAGAGCCAATATCTCATGAAATCCTGTTTTCAGATACTATTCGTTATTACAAGCAGGAAACGCGGTAGTGTTTCGTCAGACGGACAGACATTAAAATTATGACCGAACAGGATTTTTATTACACGATCGAGAAGGGGGCTGTGGCCGAGTTCAAGGACCGGGGCAGCAAATTCATCGGGTATGCTTACCCGGTGAAGAGCGTGGAGGAGTTCAAAGACCGGTTGAATGAAATCAAGAAGGAACATCCGAAGGCGACGCATCATTGTTTCGCCTATCGAATTGGGCTGGATGGGACTACCTATCGGGTCAGCGATGATGGTGAGCCATCGGGGACTGCGGGGAGGCCGATTTTGGGGCAGATCGACAGCAAAGGATTGGTAAATACGCTGGTAGTTGTGGTGCGGTATTTTGGGGGGACGTTGCTGGGGGTGCCGGGGTTGATCAATGCGTATAAGTCTGCTGCGGCGCTGGCCTTGCAGATAGCGCCGTTAGCGCAGAAGCAGGTGGAGAAGGAGTATGTGGTTCAGTTCGATTATACACAGGTGAATGAGATTATGACGGTGGTGAAGCAGTATAATTGCCGGGTGGTGAGCCAGGAAATGCAGCTTTTTTGTAATATGACAGTGGCGATACCGAAGAATCGGGTGACGGAGGTGGTGTATAAGCTGAAGGAGCTGAGGAATGTGGAGGTTTCGGCGGTGGGGGCTTAATGGTTGGAGGGGGGGGTGCATGTTTTTGGGGAAAATCGAATTTGTATATACAAATAGGTGGGAATTTGTCGTTTTGAGGGGTCTAAGTCCAATATCTATGTCTCTGAAAGCCTGTCTCTATGCTTTTTGGTGTGCTTTAGTACTTTCTACTGCAACCTTTTATGCCTGCAATAAAACTACTTCTTCCGGGGATGGGCAGGCGGACCCGAATAATATTCCTGCTGAACAGACGGTGACGGCCAGCTTGATGGGCCGGGTGCTCGATGAGAGCGGAGTGCCTGTACAGGGTGCTACGGTGAGCAGCGGCGGAGTGACCCGTACGACGGATGCGAATGGGGTCTTTTCTTTTTCCAGTATAAAGATGTCGAGCCGGTTTGGCTTTGTGAAGGTGAGCTATCCGGGATATTTCACTGGTTCCAGGAGTGTGATCACGAATGGAGGCGCAGCGAATTATGTCAACATTCAGCTCATCCCGAAGGTGCAGAAGGGAACTTTTGCGGCTGCTACGGGTGGGGCGGTGAAAGTACAGGATGGGGATACGGCGTCTTTTGCGGCGGCCTCGGTGGTGAATGCGGCGACTGGAGCGGTGTATACAGGTGACGTGAAGGTGTACGCGACTTATCTGGATCCGACGGGTTCCAATTTATACAAGATAATGCCGGGTGATCTGCGGGGGATTGGAAAGAATGGGAAGGAGACTGCGCTGCGGACTTTTGGTATGCTGGCGGTAGAGCTGGAGGGGAGTGCGGGTGAGAAGCTGCAGATCGCTTCGGGTAAAAAGGCTACGTTGACGGCGGCTATTCCGGCTGCTTTACAGGGAAGTGCGCCGGAGACGATTCCGATGTGGTATTTCAATGATTCGACGGGGAGATGGATTGAGGAGGGGACTGCGATTAGGATCGGCAATAGCTACGTCGGTCAGGTGGCCCATTTTAGTTTCTGGAATTATGATTCTCCGGTCGGTACGGTCAATTTCAAGGCAAAGGTGAAGGACCAGCATGGCAACCCGGTTGCATATACGTATATACAGCTCAAGTCCGATGTGTATGGCGCTGCGGGAGGATATACGGATTCGAGCGGGTTTGTGCAGGGGATGATCCCCAAGGGGGGAACGTTTACGCTGGGGGTTCTTACCGAATGCGGGAGCTTGATTGGTGGAGCGAATGTGGGGCCTGCGTTGAGCGATCAAGATCTGGGGACGATAACGGTAAATCTCAGTAAGACCGATTTGGAGATTACGGGGACGGTGGTGAATTGCAGTCAGCAAGGAATAGATACCGGCGCCGTGTTGATCAAGATTGATGGTTTGAATTATCGGGCGGCTGTGAGCAAGGGTGTGTTTACGATGCCATTGGTCCGTTGTTATTCTTCCTCTGCCAGCCTACAGCTGGTGGCGACGGATTTTGCGACACTGCAGCAGTCTTCGCCGGTGAGTGTGTCCGTTACGCAGGGGCAGGTTGATGTGGGGCAAATTGCGATTTGTGGGATATCGGTTTCGGAGTATATCCAGTTCAAGCTGGGGCAGACTAATTATAGTATTGTCAATCCTCCCGATCAGTTTGGTTATCCTGTTATAGCGTTGAAGCCGAATTATGTCATGTTCGTCGGCAATTCGGCGAATACGGATTCGATATCGAGCTTTCATGTGCCGTCGGCGCTATTCGCTTTTTCGAATTTGACGGGGCTAACGGGAACGGTGCTGGATTCGGTCGCTTTCTTCGTTCCATCCGGGTATTATCATGGATTTTCTTCTACGGTTAATACGACTATAACCGAATATGGTCCGGTACAAGGATGGATTGGCGGTTCCTTTAATGGGACTGTTTCCATACCTGGGGCAGGAAGTCAGGTACCCGTGACTGGTAGTTTCCGTGTGAGGCGTATTAAATAGGACAAATTTGCGGTTTCCCGCAGTTGGATAGGGGTTTTTTGGTAGTCCAGGGAATAATTTGGGAGGAATTCTGGCGTTTTTAGTGCCTAATTCCTATGCCCATGAAACAACATCTACTATCGATTAGAGTAGCCATTGCGGCTTTTGCTTTCCTGGTATTTTTTGCGTGTAACAAGTATTCCTCGTCCGGGGATGGTTCGGGTAACCCGAACAATATTCCTGTGGAGAAGACGGTGACGGCTAACCTTCAGGGTCGTGTGCTCGATGAGAGCGGTACGCCTGTGCAGGGTGCTACTGTCGTTAGCGGCGGTGTGACGATACAGACGGATGAGAATGGCGTCTTTTCTTTTTCCCAAATCAAATTATCGAGCCGGTTCGGGCTGGTCAAAGTGAACAAGCCGGGGTATTTCACCGGTTCGCGCAGCATCATTACCGATGGCGGCGCTTCGAATTATGTGACGATTCAGCTGATTCCGAAGTCCATCAGGGGTTCGGTAGCTGCTTCTACGGGTGGGGTGGTGACGGTGAAGGAAGGAGATTCTGTGTCTTTGCCCGCGGGGGGAATCGTAAATGCGGCGAGTGGTTCTGCGTATACGGGTGACGTTAACGTTTATGCATCTTATTTGGATCCTACTGCGCCAGACCTATATAAGTTTATGCCGGGTGATTTGCGTGGGGTTGGGAAGAATGGCAGTGAGACGGCGTTACAGAGCTTCGGTATGCTGGCGGTGGAGCTGGAAGGAAGTGCGGGAGAGAAATTGCAGATCGCTTCGGGTAAGAAGGCTACGTTGACGTTTGCGATACCGGGTTCTTTGCAGGCGAGTGCGCCGGCTACGATTCCGTTGTGGTATTTCAATGATTCGACGGGACGGTGGGTAGAAGAAGGAACGGCGGTTCGCGTGGGTAATAGCTACGTCGGTCAGGTGGGTCACTTCAGCTATTGGAACTGTGATGCGCCGACGGGGACGGTCAATTTTAAAGTTCGTGTGAAGGACCAGCATGGTAACGGACTGGCCTATACCTATATTCAGTTTCAGACCGAGACGATGGGGACGCGTGGGGGGTATACGGATTCGACGGGGTTTGCGCAGGGATTGATTCCTGCGGGTCAGCGTATGGTAATGCAGGTGGTGACGGAGTGCGGGAGTGTGATGGGCGGAGCCAATGTAGGGCCGGCGTTGACGGACCAGGATTTGGGTACAGTGACGGTGACGATCGGGACGTCCGATCTGACGTTGAAGGGGAAGGTGGTGAACTGTGTGGGGGGGAAGGTGGATAGCGGGTTTGTGTCGGCTGTAGTGGATGGGTTGATTTACGCCGCGAAGGTTCGAAATGGAGAGTTTACTCTACCGGTAGTTCGTTGTTTCACCACGTCGACATCGGTTAAATTGACGGCATATGATTATGCTACTTCGCAACAGGGTACGGCGGTTTCTGTGACCGTTATGTCGGGAGAGGTAGATGCAGGAACGTTGACGGCCTGCGGGGTGGTAGCCGATCAGTTTATTACGCTTAGTCTGCGCGGGCAGGATTATAAGCTATCGATTCCGCCGGATACGGCACTCTACCAGAAGCTTAATGGCGGGGGATTGATTATGGGAGCCTATAGGAATTTTGGTACCGATACTACTACTGTATTCATGGTTTTTGGTACCAGTAATAATGTTGGGACAACGGGTACGTTTACCTATAATCAGATATTGATCGACGTACCGACGGCCGGGCCTATGCTGTCCTATATGGGAACGCAGGGGAAATGTGTGATTACGGAGTATGGTCAGGTGGGTGGATATGTTTCGGGGACGTATAGCGGGTCTGTGCGGACGTATGCGGATTCATTGCCCTTGTATCCGGTGACGGGGACGTTTCGATTGAAGAGGCAGTTTTAGGTCTATTTAATAGTATGAAGCGCGGTGCGGGAGTGGCCTGCGCCGCGCTTTTTCGTGTAGGAATGCTTTGGAGGATGGACGTGTAGGGTTTTGGTTGTGCGGGGTTTGTTTTTGGGGGTGGGGTTAGGATGTGAAGCGGGGGCTGACGATGAGGTCTTTGCTGCCGGGTGTGTAGGTGTAGAAGCCTTCGCCGGATTTGGCGCCGAGATAGCCGGCGGTGACCATGTTGACGAGCAGGGGGCAGGGGGCATATTTGGGGTTGCCGAAGCCGTCGTGGAGGACGCGGAGAATGTAGAGACAGACGTCGAGGCCGATGAAGTCGGTGAGCTGGAGGGGACCCATGGGGTGGGCCATTCCGAGCTTCATGACGGTGTCGATTTCGCGGACGCCTGCGACGCCTTCGTATAGGCTGTAGATGGCTTCGTTGATCATGGGCATGAGGATGCGGTTGGCGATGAAGCCGGGATAGTCGTTGACGACACAGGGCGTCTTGCCGAGCTGTTCGGTGAGGGCGGTCATTTTTTTGGTGACTGTTTCCGAGGTGGCGTAGCCGTTGATGATTTCTACGAGCTTCATGACGGGGACTGGGTTCATGAAGTGCAGGCCGATGACGTCCTGGGGGCGTTTTGTGACGGAGGCTATGCGGGTGATGGAGATGGAGGAGGTATTGGTGGCGAGGATGGTGTCCTGGGGGGCCAGCTGGTCGAGCTGGCGGAAGATATTTAGCTTGAGCTCGACGTTTTCGGTGGCGGCTTCGACGATGAGGTCGGCTTTTGCGACGCCGGCGGCGAGGTCGGTATGGGGGGTAATGGCTTGTAGGGTAGTGTTCTTGTCGGCTTCGGTGAGGGCGCCTTTGGCTATCTGGCGGTCGAGGTTGGTGGTGATGGTTTTTATTGCCTTTTCGAGTTGGGCGGCTTGGGTATCAATAAGATTGACGGTAAATCCTTTTTGGGCAAATACGTGGGCTATGCCGTTACCCATGGTGCCGGCGCCGATGACGGAGATGTTTTGCATATGGCCTTTTTTAGAGCCGCGAAGTTATGCGATTTCGGGTTATGAGACTGGGAGCTAGTTGTTATTTCGGAAGTCGCCTCGTTTCCAGGCCTGGATGAAGTCAGCCCAGGCGAGGGGGTTGAAGATATTTTGGGGTGGGGCCTGGCCCTGATAGGAGTATCGGGTGGCACTTTGCCGTAGATAGGTGGCGGCGGCTTCGCCGGCGCTGGCGGGCAGGCTTCTGGCGAGGACGCGTCGTTTGGCTACGTCGTTGTTTTGCCGGGCTATTTCGATGTCGTCATCGGGGACTTTTGTGTTGACGAAGTCCCGTTCGAACTGTTCACGGGTGGGTCGTGGACGGATGATGGTAGCGGGGAGATATTGGGCGTCCTGGACCATGAGCTGGATGACGCTTTGCTGATTACCCCGGAGGGTGTCGGAAATGGCTATAGTAATTGTTTTGTAGCCTACGCTGGAGAACTCGATGACGTCGCCTTTGAGGACTACGATGGAGAATACGCCCTGGTCGTTGGAGTAGGTCCCCTGGTTGCGTCCTTTTACGATTACGCTCACGGCTGGAATGCCTTTTAAGCTGTCGGCTGTCATAATGACACCATACAATTGTACCACGGAGTCCTTTAGCTTATCAAACTGAGCGTGAACGGCGAAAGGGGCGGAAAGCAGCAGAATGTATAGTACAATTTTTTTCATTCAGTCTCAAAATTAAGCTTTATAAGGCAAAAACTGGACCCTGGTTTTGGGTTGCACGCCGGGCCTCGGGCCGATGTACAGAGATTGTGGTAAATCCTAAACAAAGTAAGGTTCTCAATGGTTAACTTTGTCTCAAATTATCGTTTTTAACAAAATCTTGCGGCATGACGCCAGAAAAAGTTTTAGAGGCTCTTAGTAACGTTCAGGAACCGGATTTAGGGAAGGACATTGTGACATTAAACATGGTGAAGGATTTGAAGATCGAGGGGAATTATGTGGAGTTTACGGTGGTATTGACGACGCCGGCGTGTCCGATGAAGGATCACATTAAAAATGCTTGTATCAATGCAGTTCGGCTGCTGGTCAATAAAGAGGCAACTGTAAAGGTGAATTTTACGGCTCAGACGACGACGCAGCGGAAGGATGCACGGGAGCTGTTGCCGAAAGTAAAGAATATCATTGCGGTAGTAAGTGGAAAGGGGGGTGTCGGAAAGAGCACGGTGGCGGCCAATTTTGCGCTGGCGCTGGCTCGGGGCGGGGCGAGCGTGGGGTTGATGGATGCCGATATTTATGGTCCAAGCGTGCCGATCATGTTTGGGGTACGTGGAGAGCGGCCGATGATGATGCAGGGAGAGAATGGGAAGGGGGTGATCGTTCCGTTGGAGCGGTTTGGAATCAAGCTGATGAGTATCGGGTTACTGGTGGATGAGAAGAATGCGGTGGTTTGGAGGGGGCCGATGGCGAGCAGTGCGGTACGGCAGTTTGTGACGGATGTGAACTGGGGGGAGCTGGATTACCTGGTTATCGACATGCCGCCTGGAACCGGGGATATTCATTTGACGCTCATGCAGCTGGTGCCTGTGACGGGGGTGATCGTGGTGACTACGCCGCAGGATGTGGCGTTGGCGGATGCGAAGAAGGGGATTGCGATGTTTGGTCAGGCACAGCTGAAGGTACCGGTGATCGGGCTGGTCGAGAACATGAGTTATTTTACTCCGGCGGAACTGCCGGAGAACAAGTATTATATCTTCGGAAGGGAAGGGGGGAAACGGCTTGCGGAGGAGTATGATATTCCGTTTTTGGGGCAGATACCGCTGGTGCAGAGTATTCGCGAGGGGGGAGATATCGGGGTGCCGATCATGGCATCGGATGAGGCGGTTACGAGGAAGGCGTTTTCGGATTTTGCCGGGAATGCAGCGAGGAGCATTGCGATGTTGAATGCGAATATCAATAGAGAGAAGGTGGCGGAAGTGGTGGCTTAGCGCGGGTGCTGGGGGATGTGAGGCGGGGAGATGTGCGAGGGGGAGATGCGTGCGGGGGATTGTGGGAGGGGTGTGCGGCTCAAAAAGACAATTTTTGACGACAATACTTTAGGAATAGGCGGATAATGCTGTTGAGGATAAGTCCGAGCAGGATGCCGCCGAGCAGACCGCTGAAGGCGCCGATCAGGGCGGCCGTTGGAGGATTGAGATGGATTTGGAATATGCGGTTGATCAGCCAGAAAATTATGGTTCCGAGGAAGGCGCTGCCCAGGCTGCAGGTGAGGACTATTGCGGTTTTGAAACCGGCTGCCAGGGATTTTCTGTAGAGGCCTACGAGGATGCTGGTGGACAGGACGCCGGCGGAGACGAGGGCCAGTAGGGCGAAGAGGGAAATGATGGCGAGGAGAGCCCCGGCGATGATGGCTCCGACAATGATGGCGATGAAGACGAGGAGCAGGGTGAACAGGAAGACGTTGAATTCGGCGTCGTCGGATTGAGGAGTCGAGGGGTCAACCTGCGACCAGGCCATGCTAAATGACAGCAGTAATAGGACGGTTAGCCAGAATTTCATCAGTCAGGTATGATATAATAAAAATACGCAATTTTTGTGGTTTGGGTTGTTTGGGTTGTGGTTTTGGGATGGATGGGTAAAATATTAACTTAGCGGTATGTATGTTCCCCGCAGATATGAAGAGAAGGATGCAGATAAGATCAATACCTTCCTAAAAGAAAATTCATTTGCTATTCTGGTTTCGGTAAAGGATGGGTTGCCCATTGGCACGCATATTCCGTTGCAGCTGGAGAAGAATGCTGCGGGGGAAGATGTGCTCGTGGGGCATATTTCCAAGGGGAACGAGCAGAGGTATACCTTGGTGGATGGGGCGAAGGTGCTGGCTATTTTTCCGGGGCCGCATGCGTATATTTCGCCGCGTTGGTATACACAGATGAAGGTGCCTACCTGGAATTATATTGCGGTGCATGTGTATGGGACGGTGAAGATCATGGAGGGGGAGGAGCTGAGGGCTGCGCTTTCGAGGTTGATGGATGTATATGAGGGTGGGATGGAGCGGCCGGTAAAGATAGGTGAGGTGCCGGAGAAGGAATTGAATGCGGATTTGCGGGGTATTGTGGGGTTCGAGATCAAGATGGAGGAAGTGCAGGCGGCGTATAAGCTGAGTCAGAACAGGGATGAGGAGAGTTATCATAGAGTGATGGGGGAATTGGAGAAGGGGGGTGAGGTAGAGAGGAAGGTGGCGGAGGAGATGGAGAGAAGGGAGGAGGGATTGTTTGGGGAGAGGAAATAAGTGGGGGGTTGGCAGGGGGAAAGATTGGATAATTCTTTGTATTTTTGTATATTACGATATGTCTGATATTACATTACATATTCGGATTAAGAAAGATTATGCCGCTGCCTTGATTGAAGATCTCATTAAGGTTAATGCTGTTGAAGCGGTGGATGAGGGGGATTTGGTTGATTTGACGCCGCAGCAGAAGGAGGCCCTCGATAAAGAGCTCAGCGCGATTTCGAGTAAACCGAATTATTTACAGAATTGGGATGCTGTTAGACAGCAACTTAAAAAACCCTGATGTCTTACTCAATTTTAATCACGCCTACTGCTACAGATGATATAGCAGCGGCTATTGATTACTATAATACTCTCTCTTTGGATCTTGGGTATAGATTTGTCGATGTGGTTTCGGATTATTTTAGTCGTATTGCGGCGATGCCGACGGCTTCTGCTGTTCGGTATAAGAATGTTCGTTGCAAGCCTATTCCAAAGTTTCCTTATTTGATTGCATATACTGTTGATGAAGCTGCTCAGGCTGTGAATATTCTCCGGGTATTTAATACGTACCAGGAGCCGTTGGGTTAGCTGAAGAACTAATAAAATAAAGTTACTAAATGACAAGACAACAACTCGCCTCTTTGATTCGGAAGACTGGGTCGTATTTGTGTGTGGGATTGGATTCTGACAGGACAAAAATTCCTAAGCATTTATTGGGATTGAAGGATCCGGTTTTTGAGTTCAACAAGCGGATTGTGGATGCGACGAAGGATTATTGTGTGGCGTATAAGGTGAATACTGCGTTTTATGAGGCGGAGGGGGTGAAGGGGTGGGAGACGATGGAGCGGACGGTGGAGTATCTTCCGAAGACGCATTTCAGGATTGCGGATGCGAAGAGGGGGGATATCGGGAATACGTCTACGCAGTATGCGCGGGCGTTTTTCGAGGCGATGGATTTCGATGCGATAACGGTGGCCCCGTATATGGGTGAGGATAGTGTGCGGCCTTTTTTGGAATATAAAGATAAGTGGACGATCGTGCTGGGGTTGACGTCGAATGTGGGGGCGAAGGATTTCGAGCTGCAGGAGGCGGGGGGGAGATTGTTGTATGAGCGGGTGTTGGAGACGGTTGCGGGTTGGGGAAGTCCGGATAATTTGATGTTTGTGGTGGGGGCTACGAGGGCTGATGAATTTCGTAATATTAGAAAGCTGGCGCCCAATCACTTCTACCTGGTGCCTGGTGTGGGTGCGCAGGGGGGGAGCTTGGAGGAGGTGTCGAAGCAGGCGATTAATGGGGATGTGGGGTTGCTGGTGAATGCGAGCCGTGCTGTGATATATGCTTCGGGGGGTGAGGATTTCGGGGAGGCTGCTAAGCGGGCAGCGGCGGATTATCAATCGGAGATGCGGGGGTATTTGTAAATTCCTTTTCACTTTTTGCGATGACGAGGGTGGCGACGCCGTTGCCGATGATGTTGGTAATGGCGCGGGCTTCGCCCATGAATTTATCGATGGCAAGCAGGAATGCGAGGCCTTCGACGGGGATTCTGTGTATGGCGGTGAGGGTGGAGGCCAGGACGGTGAAGCCGCTGCCGGCGACGCCTGCTGCGCCTTTGGAGGTGACCATTAGGATGCCGATGATGGTAAGGATTTCGCCGAAGCTGAGGGTGACGTTGTAGAGCTGGGCGAGGAAGATGGTGGCCATCGAGAGGTAGATGGAGGTCCCGTCTAGGTTGAAGGAGTAGCCGGTTGGGACGACGAGGCCGACGACGGGCTGGCTGCAGCCCATGGATTCGAGGTTGGCCATGAGGGAGGGGAGGGCGGCTTCGGAGGAGGCGGTGCCGAGGACGATGAGGAGCTCTTCGCGAATATTTTTTAGATAGGTCCAGATATTGAATTTGAAGTAGCGCATGATGAGGCCGAGCACGATGAAGATGAATAGTATCATGGTGCTGTACATGGTACCCATGAGCTTGGCAAGGGGGATGAGGGTACGAATTCCATATCGGCCGATGATGGCTGCCATGCCGCCGAAGGCGCCGACGGGAGCGAGGAACATGTAAAACTTCAGCAGCCGGAAAACGAATTTGGTGATGATTTCGAGGTAGTGTACTTCGCGCTGGCGTGTGCGTTGGGATTGGAAGCAGATGATGATGCCGATGATGATGGCGGCGACGAGGACCTGGAGGGTGAGGTTGGTTGCGAAGAATTGGCCCCAGTCGAAGCCATGGGCGCCTTGTTTGGTGTATTTGGAGGCGTCCTGGATGGGGAGGCCGTTTTTGTCGATGTGGCCGGGTTTTACGAGATAGGCGAGGAAGATGCCGATGGCTAGCGATAGGGTGGTGACGATTTCGAAGTAGATAAGGGATTTGATGCCGATGCGGCCTACCTTTTTTAAGTCGCTCATCCCGCTGATGCCGGTTACGATGGTGAAGAAGATGATGGGCGGGATGAATATTTTTATACCGGCGACGAACCAGGTTCCGAGGAACTCGGTCTTGACGGCGGTGGATGGGGCGAAGTGGCCGAGGAGGACGGCGGCGACGAGGGCGAGGAGGACGATGAGGGTTAGGTGCCTGGAGTAGGCACTGAAGAATTTGGTGATGGGGCCGGATGGGGGATTGGGGCCGGATGGTGTTTTTGCGACGGGGGTGGATGGGTTCATAGTGTTCGTAAGATATTGTAAAAGCGGTATACGTCTTCGAATGAGTTATATAGTGGGGCGGGGGCGACGCGGATGACGCTGGGGTTGCGGTAGTCGACGACGATGCCGGCGTCGAGCATTTTTTTGTGGATGGGTTTGGCCTGGTCACCGAAGTAGAGGGAGAGCTGGGCTCCGCGGCGGTGGGGTTCGGCGGGTGTAATGATGTCGAATTTCAGGTTGGTTAGGGTTTTGAGCAGGTCGGAGAGGTAGGCGGTGAGCTCGCGGCTTTTGGCCTGGAGGTTGGCGAAGCCGGCTTCTTCGAAGAGGGTGAGGGAGGCCCGGAGGGCGACCATGTTAAAGACCTGGGCGGTGCTCATGCTCCAGCCTTCGGCGGTGGGTTTGGGGATGAAGCCTTTCTCCATGTTGAAGCGGCTTTCTTCGTCGTTGCCCCACCAGCCGCCGAGGCGGACGAGGGATGTGTCGCGGACAAATCTTTCGTGGATGAAGGCGCCGCCTGCTGCGCCGGGTCCGCCATTCAAATATTTATACGAGCACCAGACGGCGAAGTCGACGTCCCAGTCATGGAGGTGAAGGGGGGCGTTGCCGACGGCGTGGGCTAGGTCGAAGCCAGCGATGGCGCCGGCCTGGTGGGCGGCTGCGGTGATGGCGGCGATGTCGAAGAACTGGCCTGTATAATAATTGATGCCGCCGAGGAGGACGAGGGCGAGCTGGTCTTTGTGTTGGTGGATGGTTTCGAGGATGTCGGATTCGCGGATGGTCATTTCGCCTTCGCGGGGGTGGATTTCGACGATGGCGTCGGCGGGGACGTTGTGTAGTTTCGCCTGGGTTTCGACCGTATAGGAGTCGGAGGGAAATGCGCCTGCTTCTATGATAATTTTGTACCGGTCGGGATTGGGGCGGTAGAAGGAGAGAAGCAGGAGATGTAAGTTCACCGTGAGGGCGTTCATGACCGTTACTTCATTTTCGCCGGCGCCGACGATGCGGGATAGGATAGGGAGCATGGACTGCGGGTAGGTCATCCAGGGGATGTGTGCTTTCCAGTAGCCGTCGATGGCCATATCTTGCCAGTCTTTGAGGTCCTGGTGGAAGTATTCAGCGGTGCTGCGTGGCTGCAGGCCGAGGGAGTTGCCGCAGAAGTAGATGGCGTCGCGACCGTTGTGCTGGGGAAAATAAAACCGGGAGCGAAAGCTGGATAGCTTGTCCTCCCGGTCTTTTTGTAAGGCGTATTCCAGTTCCTGCATTTCCGTGTTTTTAGGTTGGGCGGGCCCAACGAGTTAGAAATGCAAGATAAGGATTCAGTCGATTGGATGGAGCACCTTTGGCCTAACGGCTGGGGGCGCTGGATTAAGTAGTTTTTTCTTCATCCTTGTCTGCTTTGTCTTTGTGCTTGTCCTTTTCTTTGTCCCTGTCGTCGTCGCGGCTGCCGGAGGCATTGTGGGAGAGGCGGACGGTGCCGAAGCTGCTTTTGATTTTGATCCGGGCGCGGCCTTCGCCGGCCTTGCCGCTATAGTCCTTGTCGAAGTGGGGGCCGTAGCTGTCGCCTTCGTCCTTGTGTTCGGCGATGCTGAATTCGCTTTCGTTGCGGAAGCTGCCGAAGCTGGTGTGGACGTCGATTTCTGCGGAGAGGCTTTTGTCGACTACCATCCGGACTTTGGAGTAGGATTCGAAGACGGCGAGCTCTTTGATGTTGTCGGCGACGTTGAATTGTACGTTGTCGGAGAATTCGCTGGTGATCTTGACGTTGCCGTTGACCTTGCCGATGCGGGATTCCTTGTTGAATTTGAAGACGACCTTGCCGTTGGTGACTTCGCCGATGGTGACCCGGCCGAATTCGACGTCGACGAGGTCTACGTTGGCGAGCTTGCCGGCGTTCAGGCTACCGAATTTGCTGGTGAGGGAGCAGGAGCCGTTGAAGTCGGGGACCATGGTTTTGCCGAAGCTGTTTTCGATTTGCAGGCGGTTACCGGCGGGCATGTGGATGACGTAGTCGATATAGAAGGCGCGATCGCCGTCACCGTGCTCGCGGTCGCGTTCGTGGTCTCTGTCACGATCGCGTTTGTCGTTATGTATTTCTTCGACGGTTGTTTTGAAGCCGATGGTTTTGCCTTCGCGCCAGTCCTTTACGTCCAGCTTGCGCATGATTTCCTGGGCTCGTTCCTCGGTGGAGGCGCGGGCGCTGATCTCAATGTCGACAGTGATCTCGTTTTTGTCCCAAGTGGCGACGGAGACGTTTCCAAATTGATTTTCTATCTGGAGCTTGTCGTCGGCGGTCACGGTATAGGACTTGTTGATAAGCTTTTGCTTTTTCACTTCTTCGTCGCCGTTTGCGGCCAGGCTAAGCACTGGAGCAGATAAGACGAGGAGAAGGGCTATAGAACTAGATAGTCTTATATGCTTTTTCATACTCTGTTTTTTTAGAATGATTGATTTGCTTTACGATTTCGAGCTGATGATTCAAAAGTCCCATCTGCAGCTGGAGGTTTTGGAGCATCGCTTCGAGGAGCTGTTCTCTGTTGGGGTTAGTTGGTAGCTGGACCTGGAGGTTATGAAAGACGCTATCGAGCTTGTAGACGTCGGCGGAGAACTGCTTGTAGAGCAAGGGTTCGTCTTTTTGAATGGCTTTCAGTTCCTTATGCTTGATTTCTACGAGTTTGGCGGAGTGGTACATTTCCTCGTTCATGCTGGAGGCGAGGTCGTTGGTTTTGCCGGGGTCGGGATTGGCTGGGTTAGCAACGGACGGCGTGGTGCCGGCGAGGTTACGCGTTGTGCTGTCGGGGTTGCTTTGGGCAGCGGGGTTGTTGTTCGCTGGGTTGTTGTTCGCTGGGTTGCGGTTGTCGCCGGAATTTTCGGTGGCGGGAGTCGTTTTTTGGGCGACTTCCGTGCCGGCGGGGCCTTTGGGGGCACGGTTGAAGTACCAGAGGGCTGCTCCGCCGATCAAAATAATTACGGCTGCTGCTGCGCTCCACTTAATCCAATGGTTCTGCATCCGGACCAGGGGAGCCGGTTTTTTTTTGGCGGGCTCCTCCATGTCCTGACTGATCTTTTCCCAAATTTTGCTATCCGGTTCCTCGGTGTCAAAGTCCTCCCGATGATCACGGACAAACTGTTCTAGCCGATTGTTCATGATAATCCTTGTTTTATGTGCTGTAACAATTTTTGTTTAGCCCGCATGTACTGGGTTCTGACCGTTGCATGCGATACTTGCAGAATTTCTGCGATTTCCTCCTGGTCATATCCTTCGAAGAGATAGAGCGTAAGGACGGTACGGTAGCCGTTGGGTAACAGGGTGACCGCTTTTTTGATGTCCTCTACTTTCATCTGCATTTCGTGTTCGTCCGGCCCGTCTTCGTCGGGAAGGTGACCAATATTTGTCTTGTCTATGTCAATCAAGTCCATTTTACGCTTGCGCAGCTGATTGATCGATTTGTTGATAACGATCCTTTTTAGCCAGGCGCCGAAGGTGGATTTGTACGAGAATTCTTCCAGGGAGCGGAAGGCATCGGTAAATGCTTCCTGCATTACGTCCTCTGCATCGCCGGTATGGTTTACGATGCGAAGGCTCGTGTTGTACATCGCCTTGGCGTACTTCTGATACAACGCCGCAAAAGCCCGGGAGTCACCCCTTTTGCATCGTTCCACCAATTCGTCGTGTAGTATTGGTTCAGTTATCTCCAATTCGGCTGTTTTAGCGTTCATAACTTCCTTGTACTAAGAAGTACACAAGTGTTGGCCGGATGTTGCATGGTTTGTCCCCCTTTTTCTTATTTTGCACCAACTTTTTGGGTTTTAGGGTGCAAATTCGGGTCTGAGACCCGGGAAATGGGACCCGAAGGCTCAAAAAGGGTAAAAAATTACTCTTGCCATGGCGAACTCCAACGTAAAAGTAGACAATTTTCAGAGCCCGGATTATTTCCAAGTCGATGATTTACTGACAGATGAGCATCTGCTGATCCGGGATTCGGTGCGGAGCTATGTGAAGAAGGAGATTTCTCCGATTATAGAGGATTATGCCCAGCGGGCGGAGTTTCCGCAACAGATTGTCAAGCAGTTAGGGGAACTGGGGTGTTTTGGTCCGACGGTTCCGGCGGAGTATGGGGGCGGAGGGCTGGACT
>JAFDYG010000497.1 GCA_018267545.1 Bacteroidota bacterium | reverse complement strand
GTCGAGGGGTCGCAGGCCGGCCATGGTATAGTGGTGCCAGCCGCCGTCGATGTTGTGCCAGTATAGGGGGGAGGAAACTTCGTTTTTTTTGACCCAGTCCCAGCCTTCGGCGTGCCAGTAGCTAAAATTTTTGTAGCCGCCGGCTTCGATAAATTCCAGGTATTCGCCGTTGGTGACGGGATTTGCGGCAATTTGATAATCGTTGAGATAGACTTTGTGACGGCCGAGCTCGTTGTCGAAGCAGAAGCCGTCTCCGGCGAAGCCGATTTCGTAGATCCCGGCAGGGATGGATATAAATGAATTGGGCTGGGGCTTGACGGGTTCATCGATGTCCTTGCTGGACCAGGGCGGAAGCAGGGGGTTGTGCCCTAAGATATATTTAATATCGCTATAGAGCAGTTCCTGGTGTTGTTGCTCGTGGTTGAGCCCCAGGACGATGAGGTCTTGCAGTTCCTGCGGGAGGCCGGTCCGGATGAAGCTTTCCATAGCAGCATCTACGTATTGCCGGTAGGCATAGATTTCATCGACGGAAGGCCGGCTCAGATTACCCCGGTCGGTACGGATGACCCTGGCCCCGATGGTTTCGTAGTAGCTGTTGAAGACGTAATTATAGTCGGGATTACAGGGTTTGTATCCAGGCTGGTGGGGGCTGAGCACAAAGGCTTCCCAGAACCAGGTGGTATGTCCGAGGTGCCATTTGGGCGGACTGACGTCCACGACCGGCTGCACGACATAGTCTTCTTTCTGCAGGGGTCGGCAGATGGCTTCGCTTGCCTGGCGAACGGTACGATATTGGTCGAGCAGGTTCATGGTTTGTCTTTTTTTAGATAACGTGTGAGGTCCGATATGGTTTTAATCTCCAATTGTTGTGCCTGGCTCCGGCGCATCATCAGGGCATAGGCGTTGTTGAAGCCGATGGGCTGCAGCCAGGAAAGCTGATACTGGCTGTCGAACTTTTGGCGAACATAATTGTAGACGCTGTCCCGGCTTGGCGTCAGCCGGCTAATCTCTTCTGCGGAGGGTTGAAGGATCGCGAGCAGGGCGGTGCCGGTGTATTCGGGATAGCAGTCGATCTGGTTGTGCGTAAGGGCTTCGAAACAAATTTTGGTCCCGCCGAGGCCGGTCTTGCTGCTCACCTGCAAATCGGTATAACCCTGGATCAGCATCGCGTACATATCGGTAAGGATATATTGTTCGGGGAAGATCTTCGAGCCGAGGCGAACTACGCCTTTGTTTCCGTTGCGCGGCGCCTTGTAGAGGCCTTGCGCCACGAGGAAGTCGCGGGCGCATTGTTCGGGGGATTGGTTGAGGTATTCGACACGGTAGTTGAGATCCGTCATGATGGAATCGTTGATCCGGCCCGACAGCTTATCGAGGACGGGGCCCAGCTCGGGATATTTGGCCAGTGCATCTTTACGGATAACGGGAGCGGCGTAATAGGGCGGAAAGATTTTCTTGTCGTCTTCGAGCGTCAGCAGGTCGTAAGCTTTTAGCCGTCCATCGGTGCTATAGCCGCTGATGACGACGGTACGGATGTCCA
The DNA here is from genome assembly GCA_018267545.1 of Bacteroidota bacterium. Taxonomy (GTDB): domain Bacteria; phylum Bacteroidota; class Bacteroidia; order Chitinophagales; family Chitinophagaceae; genus Puia. The sequence continues at coordinate 16,738 of JAFDYG010000497.1, read as the reverse complement.
GTCCATAAATGGAACGCAGGCCTATGTCTCCGTCTTTTCTACCCATGAATTCGGGAGTGAAGCCGGCGAGCAGGCGGGAGCTGTAACCCAGGGGCAGCACATAGAAAGAGGAGAAGCCAAGTGAGATCAGCGGCAGTAGGACGAGGGCTGTTCTCCTGACTTTATTGCCCATCTTCTGGACGAGCGAAAGCAGGAAGTCGAGCGCAATGGCAAGAATAGCGGCGGGGATGGCCCCGGCCAGGATCATGTTCGTATTGTTGAGCGCGATGCCGCCGAAGATAAATTCTCCCAGGCCTCCTGCGGCGATATAGGCAGCCAGGGTTCCTACGCCGACGTTGATGACGGTGGCGGTGCGGATACCTGCCATGATAACGGGGAAGGCCAGTACAAGATCGACCTTCAAGAGACGCTGCATACCGGTCATGCCCATGGCGAGGGCCGCTTCTTTTACGCCGGGGTCGACGCCTTCGATCCCCGTATACGTGTTTCGGATAACGGGCAGGAGGGCATAGAGGAAGAGGGCGGTGATAGCGGGAATGGGACCGATGCCCAGCAGGGGAATCAGGAAGCCCAGCAGCGCGATGCTGGGGATGGTTTGCAGCACTCCTGCAAAGCCCAGGATGATGCCCGCCGCTTTTTTATTCCGCGTGATATAGATGCCGAGGGGAATACCGATCAGGACGGTGATGAACAATGAAATAAAGGTCAGCCCGATATGCTGTATCGTCTGTTGCAGTAGTTTGGCAGATTGCTGCTGCATGAATGACCAAAGGCTTTCAGATTGATCCATCAGCGTTGTCTGTTCTTAAAATGATCGAATGCGCGAATGAGAGCGGGATAATCTCCAGCGGCTATCCGGGATGCTTCGAGTGCGAAACGTTGTTCTTCGAAAAAAGTTCTGACGTAGTCTGCTGCGGGTTCGAAAAGCAGTTGGTCCGGTGTGCCTTCCTGTACTACCCTACCCTTGTCCATGAGGAAGATGCGATCGGCGAGCTCGAACGCTTCCTGTACGTCGTGTGTGACGAGGATGATGGTCGTGGACTTGAGCTCGTCCAGCTCCTTGAAGTCTTTCTTTACGGCGGCGCGTGTAATGGGGTCGAGGGCGCCGAAAGGTTCGTCCATCAGCAGTATGGGCGGACCGGCGGCCAGGGCGCGGGCGATGCCTACGCGCTGCTGCTGTCCGCCGCTAAGCTGGGCGGGCAAGGAAGCTCCATATTGATCGGGCGGCAGGTGCAGCTTCTCCATCAGCCCGGTGACGCGGCGGCTTATCTTTTCTTTATCCCATCCGAGCAGCCTGGGGACGATGGCGATATTTTCCTCGATCGTATAGTGGGGGAAGAGCCCGTTATTCTGAAATACATAGCCGATGCTCCGGCGCAGGTCTTCGGGACGCTGCTGGCGGATGGGCCGGCCGTCGATGGTGATCTCGCCGCTATCGGGCTCGAGGAGGCGATTGATCATCTTGAGCAGTGTGGTCTTGCCGCAGCCGCTGGTTCCGAGAAATACGATGTTCTCACCTTCTTTTACGGTAAAAGAAACGTTGTCGACGGCCGTATGCGAGCCGAAGGTTTTGGTAATGTTTGTTACGGCGATCAATTCATTGCTATTACAAGCTCGCAAACAGGTTATTCAGTGATTCGGCAAAAGTCGGATGGGCATAGACGGCGTCCCTGAGACGATCGTAGGTAACGCCACCCATCATCGCCATCTGCAGGATGCTCATCAGCTCGCCTCCTCCGAAGCAGAGAGCTGCGGCTCCGAGGATTCGCTTGCTGTCTGCATCGACGATCGCCTTTAGCATCCCCCTCGACTCGCTATTCTCCCAGGCACGGGCGATGTGATCGGCTGACAAGGTAGCGACTTTTATGTTCAATCCTTTTTCTCTTGCCGCTTTTTCTGTAAGGCCGATCCTTCCGAGCTCGGGGTCGGTGAAAAGGCAATAGACCAGGTCGCGGCCTGTCGTAGTCAGATTAGCCTTTTCGAGCAGATTTTTATAGACGATGAGGTAGTCGTTGTACGATATGTGGGTAAACTGGGGACCGCCTTTTACGTCACCAAGGGCATAGACACCGGGCACATTGGTCTCGAGCTTTTCGTTGACGGTGATAAAGCCGTGATTGTCAGTGGCGATACCAGAGGCCATGGGATTGAGCGCGGCGGTTTCGGGAAGGCGGCCGGTGGCGACGAGGATATGGGAGGCTATCAGCGTACCGGTCGTGTCGGTGTCCACGTTGATGCCTTTGGCGGTGGCGTGAACCTTTTCCACCTTGGTCCCCGTTAGTATGCGGATGCCGTCTTCTTCGAGTATTTTCTTTATTTCGGCTGCGATGTCGTCGTCTTCTTTCGAGAGGAATTGCCGGTTGTTTTCGATGATGGTCACTTCGCTGCCCAATCGACGGTAGAGCTGGCCAAATTCCAGCGCGATATAGCTGCCGCCGATGATGACCAGGTGACTGGGGATGACGAGCAGGTCGAGGATGGTGTCGGACGTAAGGAAGTGGATGCCTGCCAGACCGGCGATGGGGGGAACGACGGGGCGGGTGCCGGTATTGATAAAAATCTTGTCGGCGGTCATGGTCGAGACGGAACCATCTTCTTTTGTTACCGTGACTTCCCTGGTCCCGGTAAAGGCGGCATTGCCGAAGACTACGTCCAGGTTATGCGTTTCGAGCAGGCGTTTGGCGCTGGATTCGCGGGAAGCGAGGACGTGCTCGTTCTTCCGGCGGATGACCGTTTCGATATCGACGGAAAAGCCATTCGTGTGGATGCCGAAGTCGGCGCTTCGTTTGACCAGGTAGGCGACGCGGCCGGAGGCGACGAGTGTCTTGGTCGGTGTACAGCCCACGTTGATACAGGTGCCGCCGATGAATTTCTTCTCGATGAGGGCCGTTTTCCAGCCGGCAGCGGCCAACTTTTTTGCGAGGGGATTGGCGGCCTGTCCGGAGCCGATAATGATTGCATCATACTTTACCATAAGCCCAAGGATTGAGCTCAAATTTAAGCAATTATTATACCATTGCCTCGGCGGTGATTTTAGCGCTTTGCCGGGCGCGGGCGGGCTTTTTTTTCTTCTTCCACCACCAAACGAGAAAGCCGGTGACGGGAAGGCTGGCGCAAACGAGGCTGGCGATAAAGGCAATGACCTTGCCCGTTAGTCCGCCGATAGCGCCGACGTGGATGTCGTAGTTCATCTCGACTAACTTCTCCGCTCTTTTCTTTTCTGCGTTGCGGCGGTGATGAAGGAGCGTGCCGGTGTATTGATCGAATTGCAGCACGTCGTAGCCATAGTAGGTCTGCTGGTCGGGATAGGCGTTGATATAGACCACCCCGTCTTTGCCGTAGGCAGGTGAAAGGGATAAGCGGGGTGCATCGGGAACTTTTATGCTGGCTGTCTGAAGGGCTTTCTGCAGGGGGTCGGTAGTGGCGGTCTGAACCGTCGTATCGGATTTTTTTACAACCGGCGCGGGGGCGACGGAAGAGAACCAGCCGAAGACCCACACGAGGCCGGTAAAGGCGATGATCAGCGCGGGGAAGAGGCTATAGAAACCGGGGACGTTGTGGAGGTCGTAGTTGACGCGTTTATAGGAGGCCTTCCAGTTGATCTTGAAGCTGCGGTCGCGCCAGGCCTTGTTCCATTTCTTCGGCCACCAGAGAACGATCCCGGTGATGAGCCCGATGACGAACACGACGGTGCTCCAGCCTACTATGGGCTGGCCATAGGGTGTGTTGAGCAGGAGGCTCCAGTGGATTGCTTTGACGATAAAGAAGAAGTCGTATTTATAATCCCGTTTGCCGGTAACAACTCCGGTGTGCGGGTCGACGAAGACGGATTCATAGTATTCCATGGACCCGAGGTAGGTGATCGCCGAGTCGTTTTCCTTATAGCTCATGAATTCCCAGCTGCGGGCCGGGTCGCGGAACGTGGTGATATAAGCAATGGGGCGGTCGGCGCCGATGGCGGCCTGTGCGGTTGCTTTTAGTGTGCTCAGGGGGACGGAGGCAGTAGATGGCTGTACGAAATAGCGATCGTGGTGCAGGGCTTCGTCGATTTCCTGCTGAAAGACGAAGAGACAGCCGGTAAGGCTGACGATAAGCACCACCAGCCCGGACGCTAGTCCAAGCCAGAGATGGATTTGGCCTATCCAGTATTTAAGGGTTCGTCGTTTTTTCATCTGTTTGCGAGTGTGGTACGGCGATTGCTCCTACAAATTTCTGAATTACAGTACGAAAACGGCCCCGCGATAGGGAAAAAGGTTTACGCAAAAGGGAAGAAGGGGCTAACTTTAAACCTATGACGATGAAAGTTGATGAATTTAAAGCCAGTATGGGGCAAGAACAGCCTCCGAAGGGTATTACGTCGAGCCTGGCGGCGCTATGGTATGCGGGAAAGGGGGACTGGGAGCAGGCGCATATGATTGCACAGGATGTTCCTACGCGGGAGGGGTCCTGGGTGCATGCGTTTCTGCATCGGCAGGAAGGGGATGAATGGAATGCAAATTATTGGTATAACCGGGCGGATAAGAAGATGCCGGGAGTTTCGCTGGAGCAGGAATGGGAGGATATCGTGCGGGTGATGCTTGGCGCTTAGGCGGTGGCTCGCAGCCGGCGCTCAGGCGTATTGGCTCATTTGAAGGATAAGGTCGGGGTCGGGGCAGTTTTCCAGCCATTGTTCTTTTTCGGAGAAGCGGCAGACACCGGGGTAGTCGCCTTTCCAGTCGCCGATGTCGGTGATGAGCTGGAAGTGGAGGTGTGGCGGCCAGTTGCCGTTTTCGAAGCGCATGCCGAATTCGGCGATGACTTCTCCTTTCTTTATGTTTTTTCCTTCCTGGAGGTTTTTTATGGAGTTTAGGCTGAGGTGGCCGTAGAGGGTGTGGAAGCTCGCGCCGTCGAGGTTGTGCGATAAAATGATGGTGGCTCCGTAGTCGCTGTCGTTGTTATTGAAGGCGAAGCTGTGGACGACGGCGTTAAGGGGAGCCATGACTTTTGTTCCGGAAGGTCCCCAGATGTCGATGCCGAGGTGGAGGCGGCGGGGTTCGGTTTCGTCGACGGAATTAAAGTGTTTGCTCCGGGCGTAGAGCGTGCGGTGCTCGCCATAGCCGCCGAAGCCATAGCGGGCGCGCTGCTGCTGCAGGGTCCGGTTGATATAGGCGGCAAAGCGCTCGGTGTCGGCGATCTCGTCGGGGGAAAGCTCGCGGTTGTTTTCCGTGAAGTCAAACGGATATAGCCGATCCCTTGCCGGGTCGAAGGGGACCACGGCGTGGAAGCCGGGCTGGTGACTTTTTAAGACGGCTGACAAGCTGCTCATATCAATTAAACAACTACGTTGATCATCTTGTTCTTGACATAGACCACCCTTTTCGGTGCATTTCCTTCCAGCCACTTCTTGACGATCTCGTCGGCCAGCACCATTTCTTCTACCTGCTGCTGGGTTGCGTCGAGGGCGATATTGAGCTCGGTGCGCGTCTTGCCGTTGATGGCTACGGGGTAGTTCTTGGAAGATTCTACCAGGTATTTCTCTTCGACCTTGGGGTAGGACGCGTCGAGGACGGAAGTTTCGTTGCCGAGGGCGTGCCAGAGCTCTTCGGCGACGTGGGGCGCGTAGGGCGTGAGGATTATCACCAGCTTCTCCAGCACGTCTTTCTTATAACATTTCAGGTCGGTGAGCTCGTTGACGCCGATCATAAAGGCGCTGACGCCGGTATTGAACGAAAAGCGTTCGGTCGCTTCCTCGACTTTTTTGATGGTCTGGTAGATGCATTTCCACTCGGCGTCTTTTGGCGCTTCGGTGGTCCATACCTTTCCTTTGGTTTCGTCGAAGAAGAGACGCCAGAGCTTGCGCAGGAAGCGGTGTACGCCTTCGATTCCCTTGGTGTCCCAGGGTTTGCTTTGTTCGACGGGGCCGAGGAACATCTCGTACATGCGGAAGGTATCGGCTCCGTATTTGGCGACGAGATCGTTGGGATTGACGGTGTTGAACTTGGACTTGCTCATCTTCTCGACTTCGGAGCCGCAGAAATATTTACCTTCTTCGAGGATGAACTGGGCGTTGGCGTATTCGGCGCGCCACTTTTTGAAGGCTTCGGTATCCAGCTCGTTCCCGTCGACGATGTTGACGTCGACATGTATGGGGGTGATGCCGATCGATTCAAACGATAAGTTCGGGTCATTGAGGATATTTCGTACGGCCAGCGTGATGAGTTCGTGCCCTTCAGGTGTGTTTGCGATGCCGGCGATGCCTTGCGAGGCGAAGATGGGAGCGCCTGAGCTCTTCGTTTCGATGCGATAGACGAAGCGGCTGCTGCCCTGGATCATGCCCTGGTTGACGAGGCGTTTGTAGGGTTCTTCGTAGCCGATGAGATTGCGGTCGTAGAGGAATTTGGTCCACATGCGGCTGTAGAGAAGGTGTCCTACGGCGTGCTCGGAGCCGCCGATATAGAGGTCGACCTGGTTCCAGTAGTCGGAAGCCTTGCGGCTGCAGAACTCTTCCTGGTTATGCGGGTCCATATAGCGGAGGAAGTACCAGCTGCTGCCGGCATAACCGGGCATGGTATTGGTCTCGAGGTGACGGGCTGTCCATGCGGGGACATTGGACAGGGGGCCTTCGCCTTCGGGACCGGGGCCGTATTTTTCGACGTGGGGCAGCTCGAGGGGGAGATTTTTTATATCGAGGGGCGTGGCGATGCCATTCTCCCAGACGATGGGAAAGGGTTCGCCCCAGTAGCGCTGACGGCTAAAGGCTGCGTCGCGCATACGGAAGTTGACCTTGCGGATGCCGATGCCTTTTTCTTCCAGGCGGCGGATGGCGATGACGATGGCGTCCTTCATCACGAGGCCGTCGAGGAAGTCGCTGTTCTCGAGGACGGCGTCCTTGGTGGGGTTGGCTTCTTCGCCGTTATAGGCGTCACCGATGATATTGGTGATATCGAGGCCGAAGTGGCGGGCGAACTTGAAGTCGCGTTCGTCGCCGCAGGGCACGGCCATGATGGCGCCGGTGCCATAGCCGGCCAGGACGTATTCCGATGTCCAGATGGGGATATGACGTCCGTTGAAGGGATGGATGGCGTAGGCGCCGGTGAAGCAGCCGGAGATTTTCTTCTCGGCCATGCGCTCGCGTTCGCTGCGGCTGTTTACGTAGGCGACGTATTCTTCTACTGCCCCGCGCTGCTGGTCCGTCGTGATGAGGTTAACGAGGGCGTGCTCGGGGGCGATGACCATGAAGTCGACGCCGAAGAGCGTATCGGGGCGGGTGGTATAGACCTTTAGTTTTTCGTCCGTCCGGAAGATGTCGAAGTCGATTTCCGCGCCAAAGCTTTTCCCGATCCAGTTCGTTTGCATCTCCTTCATCGCGTCGCTGAAGTCCACGGTTTCGAGGCCTTCGAGCAGGCGGTCGGCATAATCCGTTATACGGAGGTACCACTGGCGGAGCTTCTTCTTGACGACGGGGAAGCCGCCGCGTTCGCTGACGCCGTTTACGACCTCGTCGTTGGCCAGTACGGTGCCCAGGGCCTCGCACCAGTTGACTTCGCCATAGCCGCAGAAGGCGAGGCGATAGTTCATGAGGATGTCCTGCTGGCGGCGATTGTCGAAGCTTTTCCACTCTTCGGCGGTAAATTGTATGCTCGCATCACCGGGACAGGGGTGGGCCTTGTTGCCTTCTTTTTCGAAGGTGGTTATGAGATCGGCGAGCGGCACGGCCTTGTTTTGTTTCCTGTCGTACCAGCTGTCGAAAAGCTGGAGGAAGATCCACTGCGTCCACTTATAATAGTTGGGGTCGGAGGTACGGACCTCGCGGTCCCAGTCGAAGCAAAAGGCCATATTATCCATCTGCTGACGAAAGTTCTCGATATTGGCGGCGGTGGAGACGGCGGGGTGGATGCCATGGTCGATGGCGTATTGTTCAGCGGGCAGGCCGAAAGCGTCGTAGCCCATGGGGTGGAGGACGTTGAAGCCTTTGAGGCGTTTGTACCGGGCGAAGATGTCGCTGGCGATATAACCCAGGGGGTGACCGACGTGAAGACCGGCGCCGCTGGGATAGGGAAACATATCCAAGACGTAGTATTTCGGCTTGGGGGAATCGTTGGAGACTTTATAGCTACCGTTCTTTGTCCAGTATTCCTGCCATTTTTTTTCTATATCGCTGAAATTATATTCCATACCAAAGGTTGGGGAAAAGTTAAAAGGTTTTTATTGCTGAAATAATGAGAGGCAACAATTCGTTATTAGTTGGCCTTAAAGACCAATTAAGGGGTAACAAAAATACAAAAATGGCCGTGAATTTGCCGGTAAAAGGGCATGAACATGGCCTCAAATGCGTTATTTTTGTGATTTAGGCCGGTCTAAGCTTTGTTACTAACCCAAAAAACTAAAGTTAAATCATGGCTCAATTCGGAAAAGGATATGCCAAGCGTTCAACTCCTTCTTATTTCATGACCATCGTGGGGGTTTCCCTGGTATTGCTGCTGTTGGGTCTGTTGGGCTGGATTGTCATCAACGCGAATAAGCTGGGGGAAAATTTCCGGGAAAACATAGAAGTGCAGGTTTACGTGAGGAAGAATGTTTCGGCCTCGGACAGCGCGGCATTGGTACAGTATATCACTTCCAAGCCATATGTAAAATCCTACGAATACGTGACCAAGGAAATGGCGCGGAAGCAGTTCATCGGCATGGGGAACGATGATTTTATGCCGGTTTTGGACCAGAATCCTCTTCCGGCCAGCGTAGATTTCCGGATCAAGAGCGAGTATGCGAACCCGGACTCGCTGAATAAGATGACTGCCGACCTTACTCAGAATATTGCCGTCGAGAACGTCCACTACAACAAGAACCTGGTAAATAACCTGGACGAGTGGATCCGCAGGGTCAGCCTGATCCTGCTGGCGGTGGCCGTGGGTATTTCGATCGCGGTGATCATTCTGATCGACAATACCATCCGGCTGGCGATGTTTAGCAACCGTTTTCTTATCAAGACCATGCAGATGGTGGGTGCTACCCGCTGGTTTATTGCCAAGCCGATGGACATGCGGGCGCTGGTGAATGGGGCGATCAGCGGACTGATCGCTATTGCCTGTATCCTCGGGGTTATTTTCCTGACGGAAAAATGGCTGCCGGAGATGAAGGCGCTTCGGGATTATACGATGCTGTCGATGTTGTTCGTGGTAATTGTTGTTTTAGGGATATGTATTTCTTTCATTTCCACCCATAGAAGTGTTGTTAAGTACTTGAAAATGAAGCTAGATGATTTGTATTAGGTATATAGGCGGTTTGGCGTATATTGCAGCCCAATCATCATTCTAATTTTTATCGATCCATGGCAACGACCAAAAAGGCAACATCCACTTCTACTCCTTCTGCCCGGCCTTCGGCTGCAAGCTCTGTCCAGAATGCACCTCTTTTCGGGAAGGAGAATTACAAATGGATGTTGATCGGTATCGTCCTGATCGCCCTGGGGCTGTTCCTGATGGGTGGAGGGAAGAGTAAGGATCCCAATGTTTTCGATCCCAAGGAAGTGTATAGTTTCACCCGGATAACCATCGCCCCCATTCTCATCCTGGGCGGGTTCGTGATCGAGATTTTTGCTATTTTCCGCAAAGACAAAGAAAAGAAATAGCCAACCACCCCTGTCATGACAATCATCCAGGCCATTATTTTAGCGATCGTCGAAGGACTGACGGAGTTCCTCCCTATTTCCTCAACGGCGCACATGAAGTTTACCAATCCCATTATCGGCGTCAGCAATACCCCCTTCTCGGAAATGTTCGAGATCGTGATCCAGCTCGCTGCGATTCTGGCGGTAGTGGTAGTGTATTATAAGAAGTTTTTCGATTTCTCCCGGCTCAACTTCTATATCAAGCTGGTCATCGCCGTGATCCCGGCCCTCGTGTTTGGCGCGTTGCTGAAGAAGCATATCGACGCAGCGCTGAGCAATCTTTATATCATTGCCGTGGTCATGATCAGCGGCGGGGTCCTTTTTCTTTTTATCGACCGGGCCTTCAAGACACCGACCATCGATGACGAAAAAAAGGTGTCCAATGCAGCTGCCTTCAAGATCGGCTGCTTCCAGGTTCTGTCCATCCTGCTTCCCGGTCTAAGCCGCAGCGCGGCGACGATATTGGGCGGGATGAGCCAGAAAATGACACGGAAGGCGGCCGCGGAGTTTTCGTTCTTTCTAGCAGTCCCTACGATGCTGGCGGCTTCGGCCAAGAGCTTTTGGGACGTCTATAAGGAACACCACGAGGTGCTGACCAAGGATAACTTCTCCCTGCTGGGTATCGCCAGCGTCGTTACGTTTGTCGTGGCGATCATCGTCATTCGTTTTTTTATCGGCTTTCTGCAAAAGCACGGATTTAAAGTCTGGGGCTATTACCGGATCGTCGTCGGTCTGGTGATGCTGCTCCTTATCTGGAGACACATCATATGAGTGAAGAAACCATTTCTATACAGACAGCGCCTAAGAAGGTCATTACTGGCTGGGCCATGTACGACTGGGCCAATTCTGTATACAATCTGGTCATCACTACGACTTTCTTCCCTATCTATTTTACCGCTGCGACCCGCTCCCACTTCAAGAGTGAGCAGATCCCTTTTCTGGGCCGCACGTTTGTCAATAGCTCGCTTTACAGCTACTCCCTGGCTGCGGCTTACCTGATCATCGCCCTCTTCTACCCTATCCTCACCTCCATCGCGGATACGAGGGGGAACAAGAAGAATTTTATGCGCTTCTTCTGCTATATGGGTGCGGTTGGCTGCAGCCTGCTCTACTTCTTCGATGGAGGGAACCTGGGCTTTGGCATCCTTTGCTTTGTCCTGGCTTCGATGGGGTACGTGGGGAGCCTGGTTTTTTACAACGCGTATCTACCGGAGATCGCCGCGCCGCAGGACCAGGACCGGGTGAGCGCGAAGGGCTATGCCTATGGATATGTCGGAAGTGTTATCCTACAGATCGTCGGATTTGTGCTGGTCCTGGTAATCAAGGATGACCCGTTCATGGGTCCACGGCTGACTTTTTTGCTGGTAGGTATCTGGTGGGCGGGCTTCGCACAGGTTACTTTTAGAGTTCTACCGAAGTCGGTACGGCAGGAGAGTCAACGTTCCAATGTGTTTAAAACAGCTTTTGCCGAAGTCCGGAAAGTATACAACGAGGTGAAGAAAATGGCGGTGCTGAAGCGTTTTCTCCGCGGCTTCTTTTTTTATAGCATGGGCGTACAGACGGTGATGATGGCGGCAACGATCTTCGGCAGCAAGCTCCTCGGTCTTGACGACACCAAGCTGATCGTCACCGTCGTGCTGATCCAGCTGGTTGCGATTATCGGGGCCATCTGGATGAGCAAGCTCTCCAGCCGTTATGGAAATATCCGTGTGCTGATGGGTGTCATCGGCTTTTGGATCCTTATCTGCGTCTCCGCTTATGTCACGGGCGGTCAGGCGGAAAAACTGAAGCCGTATCATGAGAAGATCGCCGAGCTGGAACAGCAGAAGAAAGAGCTTCAAGGCAAGCGTTCCTCGATGCCCGCGGCGACCTTCGACCTGGAAGACGCCAGGGTCGAGGGGCAGCTCTCGCACTGGAAAAGCGACCTTGCTCCATTGCAGGAGCCTATCGAATATTCATTTTACGCCCTGGCGCTGGGCGTCGGCCTGGTCATGGGAGGAATACAATCGCTGAGCCGTTCCACCTACTCCAAGCTGATGCCTGAGACCAAGGATACGGCGTCCTATTTCAGCTACTACGATATGACGGAGAAATTTGCGATTACGATCGGGATGCTCAGCTTCGCCGTCATCGATGACCTGACGGGCAGCATGAAGCATTCGGTCCTCTTCCTGATCTTCTTCTTCGCTATTGGGCTGATCTGGTTGTATTCGGCGTTGATTAAACAAAAGAAGCTTGCCATATGAATCTATACACTATCCATACCGGTAATTTCAAACTCGATGGCGGGGCCATGTTTGGAGTGGTGCCCAAGACCTTGTGGAGCCGGTTCCAGCCGGCCGATGCAAACAATCTTTGCAGCTGGGCCATGCGTTGTCTGCTGGTCCAGGAAGGGAATAAGCTGATCCTTGTCGACAATGGGATTGGGAACAAGCAGGACGAGCGGTTCCTTAGTCATTACTATTTACATGGAGACGACAGCCTGGATAAATCGCTGGCGGCCCACGGCTTTCATCGTGACGAGATCACCGACGTGCTGCTGACGCACCTGCACTTCGACCACTGTGGCGGGAGCATCGTACGCGAGAGGGACCGGCTTGTTCCGGCGTTCAAGAATGCTACCTATTGGAGCAATGAGCGGCACTGGAAATGGGCGACGGAACCGAATGACCGGGAGAAGGCTTCGTTTCTAAAAGAAAATATTTTACCGATACAGGAGAGCGGGCAACTGCGGTTCATTGATGTTTCTTCTGCTGCGGGCGTAGGTGCGGGGCCGGCGGGTAAGCTCGCTACGGTTGAGAACGTTATTATTCCCGGGCTTTCGGTCCGGCTGGTCAATGGGCATACGGATGCGATGATGCTGCCCCAGGTACAGTATAAGGGGAAGACACTGGTATTTATGGCCGACCTGCTGCCTTCGGTTGGGCATATGCCTCTTCCCTATGTGATGTCGTACGATATGTTCCCGCTGACGACGATGAGCGAGAAGCGCAGCTTTTTGGATGAAGCGGCGGCGGGGGAATACGTGCTTTTCTTCGAGCACGATACGGTCAATGAATGCTGTGTACCGGTTAGAACCGAAAAAGGCGTTAGGCCGGGAGAAGGTTTTCCGCTGACGGCTCTTTAGAATCCTTCCTTTAATTTCCAGAGGTTCGATGGTTTTCCCTGTTCCAGCGGGAGGGGATCGTAATGGCTTTTTACAAAATCGAGCCACTGGTTTTGATTTGTCTTATTGCGGAAGGAGATCACTTCTATCGGCGGCATGATGAGATAGGTCGTGTGGTATTTCAGCAGGTCGCTTTCGATGGATTGCAACAGTATCCCGTCGCTGTCCCAGTTGTCGTACCAGGACCAGAAGTGCTGATAGATCCAGCGGGAGGGGGAGAGGATGCGGAACTCATAATAGGCGGCGGTGTAGTCTTCCTCTCGAAATATGTAGAGCTGGCGGTTGACGGGTGGATGGCTTTTTAGGTATTTGAGCTCGGGGCCGGCAAGGATGGGGTCCTGGTCGCGGCGTGACAGGTGCGTGGCGTGCTGGAGAGCGGTATAGGTCAGGCTGGCGCAGAGCAGGAAGGACCAGGGTATCCAGGCGATAGGGTTGCGGAGCAATGGCTCGTCCGTAAAGGCAAAGACGGTGAATAAGAGCACGCAGATACTTGCCGACAACGGGAGATAATAGTAATAATAATCGAATAGCTGGTCGAGGCCCTTCGTCCTGCCGCCCATCAGCTCGGGGCTGAGGGTGAGGAAGAGACCGGCTAACGCGGCCAGGACCAGGCCTTTTCTTTTATGTTTCCTGGTCAGACTGGTGACGCCCAGGCAAAGCGCGATGATAAAAGGCAGCTCATAGTTGCCGCTGTCCAGGACGCGTTTGATCGACCGAAAATGGTCGCCGATCGATTTTTTCTCGGTCGTATATACCTTTAGATTGAAGAGAAAGGCTTGGTCCCAGAAATGGTGGAGGGCTCCGTTTATCGTGAAATATATCAGGATTGGGAGGGTGATGGTGGTAAAGCCAGCAATGAACTGGAAGATGCTCTTCGGTTGGGGGTTTGCAAGGAGTGCATAGATCAGAAAGGGGATCAGGGGCAGCGCCTGGTCTTGCTGGGTGAAGAAGATAAGTCCGGTCCAGAGACCCAGGAGGTAGTGTCGGTAACGGGACTCTCCTATCAGGGTGCAGAAGAAAAAGAGAAAGAAGAAGGCGGTGTATTCGCGGGTGAGATTGGTCCCTTCGCTGATCAGATTATCCCGCAGCATCAGGTTGAACAGCAACGGGAGGAGCCAGGGAAAGGGAAGGCGGTACTGACGGCAGCGGTTGAACAGCAGGAATGTCACCAGCAGGGCCAGGGTGGTATTGATCAGCCAGAGGCCCCAGGGGCCGCCGAGGAGGATGCCGGCATAGTTGATAAAAAAGATCAGGGGCGGCTTATGGTCGAAGAAGTCGAGATAGGGTACTTGTCCCTGGTGAATAGCCCAGCCGGTATAGGTAAAAATCTCTTTATCCGACATACCCAGGTCGTACGGGGGGCAATAGAGCAGGCTCAGGAAGAGACTGGCTCCCAGTACGACGAGTAGGCTATAATAGTGTTTGTTCATTTATTCTTTAATCTTCCAGAGAACGCCTTCGCGCCCGCCGGGTACGGCTAAGGGTTGGTAATGGCTTGTTACGAAATTCATCCACCAGGTCCGGCAATCGGGGTTGATCATCTCTGTGATACGTTCGGGTGTCATCAGGAGATAGGTCGTGTGGTGACGTGTTAGGTCATCCGCGATGGACTGTAGGGTTTTTTGGTCTTTGTCCCAGGTCCGGTACCAGAGCCAGAACTGCTGATAGGCCCATCGGTTGGGAGATAGTGTTTTTAGCGTCGTATAGAACAGCGCATAGTCTTCGTCGAGGAAGGCGTAGAGCTGATAGTCTTTTAGATTTTGTTCTTTTAGGTACGCCAATTCCGGCCGGTTCAGGGAGGATTGGTCTTTTCTTCGCGGGAGGTTGGCGCCGTGCTGAAGGGCGGTGTAGCTGAGGCTGATGATGAGAAGTGCTGCGTAGGGTAATTGTAGTCTGCGATCGAGGAGCCATGGTTCCTCGGTAAAGGCAAAGACCACAAATAATACGATACATACGGTGGCTGACAGGGGTAGGAAATAGCCGACGAAGTCTTTGGACTCGCTGGTTCCTTCGAGGCGGCCGCCCATCCATTCGGAGCTCATGCAAAGGATGACGGAGAGCAGGGCTGCGAGGAGCAGGGCCTTTTGCTTGTGTCTTGTCCAGAGGGCGGTGAGACCCAGGGCTGCGGCTGTCATAAATGGGACCTCATAGTTGCCGCCGTCCAGGACGCGTTTGATCGTCTTGAAGTGTTCGGCGAGGGTTTTCTTTTCCCTGATATAAATAGAGAAATTGAACACGTAGGCGTCTTCCCAGAAGTAGGTCAGGGAGTGGTTGAGCGCGAAATAGGCAATGATCGGTGCGGTGACGGACAGGAAGCCTGCGCTCATCCGGATAAACCGGGATGCGTAGCTTGCCGTATCCTTTGAGAGGAAGGCGTGTAGTAGAAAGGGAACGAGGAGGAGCACCTGGTCCTGTTGGGTGAAAAAGGTCAGGGCGGTAAAGAGTCCCAGCAGGAAATAGCGATATCGGATTTTGCTCATCAGGGTGATGAAGAAAAGCATTACGAAGTAGGTGGAATATTCCCGGGTAAAGTTGGCTCCTACGGAGATCATGTTGTCGCGGATCATTAGGTTGAACAGCAGGGGGAGGAGCCAGGGGAAGGTCAGCTTGAATTGGGTACAGATGCGGAAAAAGAAGAAAGTAACGGCAAGGCATAGCCCGGTATTGATCAGCCAGAGGCCCCAGGGGCCGAGGATATAGCCGGCGTAATTGATAAAATAGATCAGGGGCGGTTTGTGATCGAAGAAGTCGCGATAGGGGACCTGTCCGCGCATGATAGCCATGCCGGTATATTTAAAGAACTCTTTGTCGCTCACGCTGAGGTCGAAGGGAGGGCTGAAGGCCATGCTTAGCAGCAGGGAAGCGCCCAGGAGCAGGAACAGGCTATAGTAGTGCTGTCGACTCATACGCGTACTCGAAATTGGAGGGTCTGCAGGGCGGACCTTAGGGCTCCCTTCAAAATATATTTACTAACCTTGCTTTGACGTAAGGTGGTTGCTTTTCGGATGTCGACGGTTGTTGTAAAGATGGGGCGTTTCTTTAGTATGAACCAGGCGCTGATGAGGATGTTGGGCGCGAAGGTGTCTGCCGGGATTTTATCCAGGGCTTTTTTTAGTTCCGTGGCGCGCATCAGCCGGTAGGGGCTGTTGACGTCGCGGATTTTTGGGCCGAAGAGGGCGGTTACGATCAGCTTGGATATAGCGCTGATTCGTCTGCGGCCTTTTGTGGAATTTTTGTCGGTGCGTTCGGCCAGAAGGAAGTCGTAGGACTCGCGGTTTGACCAGAGTATTTTGAAGGCTTCGGTGTCAAGCTGGTGGTCGGAGTCTATCTGGAAGACCCATTCTGCGTTTAGGGCGAGGTGGTAGCCTTTTAGAATGGCGGGGCCGTGGCCGGCGTTGGTTTGGGTGTGGATGTCGAGTTGCGGGGTTTTTATGCTTTTTAGGAGCTGCAGGCTGTTATCTTTGGAGCCGTCATCGATCAGGATGATGGTATACGACCCGCCGGTAGTTGCTATTACCTCCTGCCAGTCCTTTAACAGTCCGGCCAGGCTGGCTTCTTCATTATAGACGGGTATGACGACGGCTAATTGGGGACTATACGGCATGGCTAGCGGTAGTTAGGGGCAGGACGCCGGTTTCGAAGATTTCGAGGGAACGGGCGATGGTGTGGTGCATGTCGTAGTATTTATAATCCCCCAGCCGGCCGGTGATAAACACGTTTGGCTTTGTCGCCGCCTCTTCTTTGTACGCGTGCAGCAGGCGTTGGTTCTCGGCGGAGGCGATGGGATAGTAGGGGTTGTCGCCCTGGTCGAAGAGCGAGTATTCACGGAAAATAATCGTTTTATCTTTTCTATGCTCGCGTTCCGGGTGGAGGTGTTTGGGTTCGTGGATCCGGGTGAAAGGGACGTCGGGGCCGGGATAGTTGAT